>PKZR01000014.1:13187-14851 GCA_003133815.1 Limisphaerales bacterium
ATTGCCGGCAATGTGACCATCACCGCCCGCGTCACGGCACAACAGAACACCGGAGCCGGTGCGCTGGCTGGAGTGATGATTCGCAACGGACTTGGCGGCGGTTCACTGGATGTCTTCATGGCGTTTAGTGGCGGCACAACCAACTCTGTTTTCCAAGCTCGCACCAGCGGCGGCGGCAATGCCACAAGCACTGCCGGTCCGGGCAGCCTGAATGCACCGCTCTGGGTCCAGTTGGTGCGCAGTGGAAATACCATCACTGGCTACACCTCGCCCGACGGCAGCACATGGACGCAGCGCGGAACCGTTTCCATTGGGATGGAACCGGTGGTCTATGCGGGTCTGGCTGTTTGCAGCGGCAACAACACCCTGCTCAACACCGCTACGTTTGATAACGTGACGGTGACCGGCACCCCGGCCACCACTGCACCACCGCTGGCCGATTGGAAGCTGGATGAAACCAGCGGCACAACCGCTCTGGACTCCCGCAGCGGTTACAATGGCACTTACAACACCAACTGCGTGCTCGGCCAGACGGGTGCCACGCCGAATACCGGCACCTCGGTCGGATTCAATGGCACGAACGCTTATATTTCAGTTCCGCCGCTGAACCTGAACAACAATACTGTTACCATCACCGCCTGGGTGAATCCCAATGGCAATCAGTCGCAATACGAGGGCATCTTCTATAACGGTGCCAACTCCACGTCGTCTGGATTAACCTTCGGCTCGGGTAATCAACTCGGTTACATTTGGAACTTCGTGCCCGGCACCTACGGTTTTGGCTCCGGCCTCGTGCTGCCGACCAATCAATGGACTTTTGTGGCACTCGTGGTTGAACCGACGCGAGCGCGTCTATATATGGTCACTAATGGAATATTGTCCGGCGCGACCAACAATGTGGCCAATCTGGTGCAGGCATTTGATGGCGTTTCCACTATTGGCCAGAGTCCATTCGGCAAGTTTACCGGTCTGTTGGATGAGGTCTCATTTTTTGCAAATCAAGCGCTGACACCCTCGCAAATCAGCCAACTGGCCGTGGTCGTCAACACCCATCCCACCAACATGGTCTTCTCGGTAAGCGGGACGAACCTGAACCTCTCGTGGCCGGCGGATCATACGGGATGGCGTTTGCAAATTCAAACCAATCACCTCGCCAACGGTGTCAGCGGGAACACAAATGACTGGGGCACCGTCTCCGGTTCCACCGGCACCAATCAGATCATCGCCCCGATTGATCCGACCAAACCGGCGGAATTTTATCGTCTGGTTTATCCGTAAGACAAATCTGCCCCAAACACAAACGGGACGGCGCAAGCCGTCCCGTTTTCTTTTTTAAAACGAACTTGTGTTTGCGTCATCCGCTGGCTTGAAACATCCCCGCCTGACCGTCAGGCAATCCTCGACGAGCATATTGTCAGGAAGCTGACGTAATAATTTATGGCGAGCTAATGCGATAGAAACGTTTAGGATAATTCGTCCATTCGGAATCGCTGAAATAATTCGTGCCGATGGTGAGGCTGTTCGTTGCCAGTGGAATCCAGACGGGATTGGCCAGATTGGTGCAGCCTTGCACAACGACATCCTGATTGCTGATGCTGGTGATGGTGAAGGAAAATTCATTTGGTTGAATGTTGAAGCTGCCGCCACTGATGGCGAAGGGGGCG
>PKZR01000181.1:0-865 GCA_003133815.1 Limisphaerales bacterium
TTATCGCTGCTGAAGACATTGCCCAGTCACCAATGGTCTTTGATTGAGCAAGGCCAGCCGTTCGTTACGGAAATTGTGATTGCTGAAAAGAAAGACCTGTCGAAGCGCGCTGAAAAAGACCAGGAATGATAAAATCTGCCGCTGCCGGTGCATGGCGAAAATAAAAACGGCTTCCGATTTCTCGGAAACCGAGAGCGGTTAGCTGTAAAAATAACCATTATGCCGAGCTCGGCATAAAGGCCATTTTGCCGGGTTCTGAATAATGCCGAGTTCAACGGGGTGATTCCAGTATTTTACAGGAATCACCCCGTTTTTCATCTTTGCAACTCGGCATTATTCGAGTGTGATTTTCCTTCAACATCCAACCAAAGAAAGGAAAAACACACTATGAAAAATCGTTTCACTCCAAATTCCACTGGTATCACCCCTTTTTGTCGTCCGCCAGCAAGACAGTGATTCGCTTCATTGTTAGCACGAGTTGAAAAGGCTGTTTTCTTTCGCGTTGCGGTTCATTTCAGAAAATCATCCAGTGCATTTTCCAGCTTTTGAAATGTTTCTTCCAAGCGCAGCACCAGCGAAGATATTTTCTGCCAATCCAAGTCAAAGGAATAAGAGTTGCGAAATACGTGACGGAAACGCAGGTATTCATTCAACGTATCGTGAAGTTCACTTGACAGCAACGCCGGATGATGTGCGGTCGGTTTTTTCATGCGCAGCAAAAGCTCTCGCCGTCGTAGATTGCTGCGCACCGACTCGCCGTCCAACTCCACCACCACGCGCTTGAAAATGTTTTCCACGCCGTTGTAAAAGGACTGGAGCGTGGCCGCCAGCGCGGACAGTTCAATTTCAGTCGGGGCCGTGGTGC
>PKZR01000181.1:871-6462 GCA_003133815.1 Limisphaerales bacterium
TCAATCAAATCCACCGAACGGCCAATCAAATCACTGACGCGCGCGCCCATGCGATAGAAAACCGACGGTGGCAGGCCGGAAACCGCCAGGTCGAGATCGGAAGCGGCATCCCCCGTCCCTTTGGCAGCGGAGCCAAAGACGTAAATTTCCCGTGCGCCGGCTGCCTTCAGTTCGGCAGCGGCGCGCTTGATTAAAATTTCTGTCTCTGTTTTCATCAGTTAGGTTGCTCCATTTCTAAACTGCGATTTCAAGGGATATAGCTGTTCGATGGGGAGGTCGAAGACTTCGGAGAACAAAACAATTTGTGCATCCGTCATGGTGCCACGTCCTGATTCGACACGGGACAGAACTCGCGGGGTGATATTGCATCCAACCAGTTGAAGTTTGGCAGCCAATTCCTCCCGTGTCCAACGCCGGCGCTGATGGAACTTGGCGATGCTTTTGCCGACCACATTCAGGTTATGTTGCATGGCAATACACAACCAGTTCCACTTCTGGCTTACGGAATGAAGGCGGCGTTTCAAAATTCATTCATCAAACCTCACCGCTCGATACCCCACCGCTGGCTCGGTGATGATAAATTTGGGTTGCGCGGCATTGTCTTCCAATTTGTCGCGTAAATGCGCGATGTGAACACGAAGACTATGTGTTTGATCCACCGCAGTTGGTCCCCAGACTTCTATAAGCAGTTGACGGTGCGTCAAAACTTTTCCGGCGTGGACAACAAATAGTCGTAGCAGCGAATATTCAGTAGGTGTGAGTTTAACTTCCTGCCCGTTCTTGCGGACGATCCGCGCGGCTAAATCCACTTCAATTTTTCCCGTGCAGAATATCGTTTCCGCTGACTGCGGCTGGTTGCGGCGCAATGTTGTTCTCAATCGTGCCAGCAATTCACCACTGCTGAACGGCTTGGTGACAAAATCGTCCGCGCCCGCGTCAAGTGCGGCGATCTTGTCGTTTTCGTGTTCGCGCACACTCAAGATGATGACGGGAACGCTACTCCATTCGCGGAGGCGTTTGAGAACTTCCACGCCCTCCAAATCCGGCAGTCCGAGATCAAGTAAAATCACATCGGGCCGGCATTGCGCGGCCTGCACGATGCCGTCATTTCCGGTTTCGGCGGCGAAGACTTTGTAGCCGTTTGCCTCCAGCGTCACGCGTAGCAAACGCCGAATCTGCGGCTCATCATCAATCACCAGCACAATGGTTGAAGTTTTTTTAGAAGTTTGGTTCACGACAATTTTTCTTCGGGTGGTAATTCTTTTTGAGGAATTTGGATGGTAAAGACAGCGCCGCCGCCGGGACGGTTCGCGGCGGAAATCTGCCCACCGTGAGCTTCGACAAAACCTTTCACGATGGCCAGCCCCAAACCACTGCCGCCGGCGGGCGCGTTTGGCGCACGGAAAAATTTATCAAAGATGCGCGGCAATAATTCTGGCGACAGTCCCGACCCCTTGTCCGCCACGTTCAAAATCAACCAGCCTGTTTCATGCCGGGCTTGCAGCAAGATTGGTGTGCCGGGCGGCGTGTGGACGGCGGCATTTAACAACAGATTCGACAATGACTGTTGCATCAATGTGAAATCCAGTCGCGCGAGCGGAATTTTTTCTTTAACCTCGATTTTGATTTCGCGCCCGGACAATTCATGTTCGAGCAGGCGCACGGTTGTCTGCACCAGATCACCGACATCGCACCAATCCAGTTTCGGGCGGACGTGGCCCGATTCCAGCCGGGTCACGTCGAGCAGATTGCCAAATAGCCGGTTCAAACGTGCGGATGCCTCCTGAATTTCCGCGACCATTTTGTTTTCAAGACTGTTGCCGTCGGACTTTTTTATTTCCGCGAGCGCGCTGGTCGCGCTCATGATTGCCGCGAGCGGCGTGCGCAATTCATGCGAAATGGAATTCAGCAGCGCGTTGCTCAAGCGTTCGGATTCAGCGACGAGCTTGCCTTGCTCGCCCGCTGCGCGCAACGCGACGCGATCCAGAACCAATGCCGACTGCCGGGCATAAGCTTCAAGCAAATCACGTCGTGCAAGTGATAAGGTTTTTTCCGCCAAGTTCACCGACAATATGCCGACAACCGCGCGTTCAGTCATCAATGGCAGATGCAATGATTCCGCGCCCGGCAGATTGTCCGTGAATTTTCCCGCCGCCTGCCGGTTGAGAAACGCCCATTCCGCGACGTGCAATTCTTTTTCAGTCAACACGAGCGAACTATCGGGATGCGCGGCGAGCGAATGTTTCCCCGGCAACAGGACGGCGGTGTTCGCCCGAAAAACGCGGCCTACTTCGGCGACGAGCTGCCACACGACTTCATCGCGCGTTCCGGCCTGGGCGAATTCGCGGGTCAAATGATACAATGCCGTCGAGCGTTCTTCGCGCTGGCGTTCGGCGAGTTCCTGCGCGCGGATACGGGCGACCAGTTGACCGAGCACGATGGCGACGACGAAATAAAGTCCAAATAGAATTCCGTCCTCGGTGCTGTTGATGATGAACGTAAAGCGCGGTGGCAGGAAAAAATAATCCCATGCCAGCGCGCTGGCCGCTCCGGCGAACAGCATCGGTCCGCGTCCGAGAAACAGCGCGAGCAATACGACGGCGAGCAAAAAAACAAAGCCTGGCACGCGTGGCCCGGTAAATTGTATGAGCAGCGCATTCAGCAGTCCAACCGCTACCAGGACTCCAGCGGCCACTACATATTGTTTCCAGCCGAGTTCAAAATGGATTTTTCGGTGGGAACGGCCTGGCGATGCCGTTCCGCTTTTTTCCGCGCGCACGACCTGTAAATCAATGTCACCGCTGCCGTCCATGAGCTGACGCAATAATTTTCCGGTGCGAAACCACTGAAGAAAATTGGCGGCGGCAGGTTTGCCGACGACGATTTGTGAAACATTGTTTTGCTGCGCGATTCGCAGCAGGCCGCGCGCAAGATTTTCGTCCACCGTGTCAATCACTTCCGCGTTGAGGGTGCGGGCAAGGGCGAGATTTTTCCCCAGCCGGGACTGTGCAGCATCGTCAAGCGCACGCGAATTTTCGACGTGAACGGCCAGCCAAGGACATTGCAAGCTGTCGGCCATGCGGCGCGTCCAGCGGATGAGCGATTCGGAAAGCGGACTGGCGCTGACGGCAACCATCAGGCGATGCCCGGTTTTCCACGCGGCCGCGCCTGCCTGTGTGCGGTGAAATTCCTGCGTGTCCATGCTGACATGGTCGGCCACGAGACGCAGTGAGAGTTCGCGCAGCGCAGTAAGATTGGATTCGCGGAAAAAATTCTGCGCCGCGCTGGCGACGCGGTCGGGCAGATAAACTTTTCCCTGTTGCAAACGTCCGAGCAATTCCGCCGGCGGCAAATCAATCAACTCAATTTCCGCGTCGTCGAGAATGCTGTCGGGGACAGTTTCGCGAATTTCCGCACCGGTGATCTGGCGCACCGTGTCGGCACGACTCTCGATATGCTGGACATTCAGTGTGGTGAAAACGTCAATGCCTGCATCCAGCAGTTCGTTCACGTCATGCCAGCGTTTGGGATGGCGCGAGCCGGGCACGTTCGTGTGCGCGAGTTCATCCACGAGCGCAAGCTGTGGACGACGCGCCAGCACGGCATCCAAGTCCATTTCTGTTAGGTGGAGGCCGGAGTGTTCGGAGTTCTTTCGGGGAATAAGTGGAAGGCCGTTGGTCAGCACGTCCGTTTCTTTGCGGCCATGCGTTTCGACATAACCGATGACGAGATCGCGCCCGTTTTTTAATTCACGTTGCGCCGCTTCCAGCATCGCAAATGTCTTGCCGACGCCCGGACACATGCCTAGGAACACCTTGAGACGACCCCGTTTCTTCCGGGCGGCATCATTTTGGATGGCCGCGAGCAAGGCGTCGGGATTGGGGCGGTCATTCTCGATCACAAATTCAGCTTAATGAATCCGGTGTGAAATTCAGCTTAAAAAGACCCCGGCAATTAGCCGTTACGGAATGAAACGGCTAAAGTTTCTTTGGTTTTATTTTTTAGGCTACCCGAATTTTTTCAACGCCCAATACCCAAGGAAAACGATAAGGGCGGTGCCCAATATCAGGTAAGCCAAAACCAAAAGACCGTTGCACAGGTCATCGCCCATAACTTTGGACGGGTTTGCTTTTGTGTTATTTTGGCGGCAATTGATCGAGCGCGAAGTTCAACGTCATCAGGTTCACGCGTGGCATGCCGAAAAGTCCGAGGTCACGTCCATTGGTATTTTGCTGAACAAGTTCGCGCACGCGGTCTTCGGAAAGGCCGCGCGCTTTGGCGACGCGCGCGATTTGAATTTCCGCATTCGCCAGAGAAATGTGCGGGTCAAGGCCGCTGGCGGATTCCGTCACGGCGTCGGCGGGAACAATTGCATTCGTCGCGAGATTATTTTCCGCCCGGTAATTGGCGATGTTTTGCGTGATGTTCGCGACAAGGTTCGACGAAGTTGGTCCAAGATTGCTGCCGCTGGAATGCGTCGCGTCAAAATTATTCACGCTCACCGCAGATGTTGGATCGCCGGCGCTCGCCGCCGACGGACGCGGATGAAAGTATTGCGCGCCCGTGAAATTTTGCGCGAGCAATGCAGAGCCGCGAATCGCGCCGGATTTATCCACGAGCAAACTGCCGTTGGCCTGATGCGGGAACAGCAATTGCCCGGCGGCAAAAACCACCAGCGGATACACGCCGCAACAAATGACGGCGAAGAAAATTGTCGCCACAATCGAGCGGCCGAATTCAGCAAAGATATTTTTCATGGTTTTCATAAGGTTAAATTTGATGAGCTTGCTCAAACGGCGGATTCGCCCTTCTCTTCGGTGCGAATCCGCACGGCCTGCTCAATGCTGGAAACAAAAATTTTCCCATCGCCGATTTTTCCCGTCTTGGCCGCCTTGATGATCGCGCCAACCGCCGCATCCACCTGATGGTCGGTGATGACGATTTCGATTTTGATCTTCGGCAGGAAGTCCACGGTGTATTCGCTGCCGCGATAGATTTCAGTGTGGCCTTTTTGACGGCCAAACCCTTTGACCTCGCTTACGGTCATGCCCTCGATGCCAAGTTCGCCCAAGGCGTCCTTCACTTCTTCGAGTTTGAACGGCTTGATGATCGCGTCAATTTTCTTCATGGTGTTCGAGTGTTGAGTTACGCGAGATGCAAACCAGCAACGACAACGTCAATGAGTTTGATGCCGACAAACGGAATGATGACACCGCCGACGCCATAAATCAGCAGGTTGCGCCGCAAAATTTCCACCGCGCCGAGCGGACGGAATTTGACGCCGCGCAGCGCCAGCGGAATCAGCGCGATGATGACGAGCGCGTTGAAAATCACGGCACTTAAAATGGCGCTGTTCGGGCTGTGCAGATGCATGATGTTGAGGGGCGCGATGACAGGAAATGTCACCATGAGCATCGCCGGAATGATGGCAAAGTATTTCGCCACATCATTGGCGATGCTGAACGTCGTGAGCGCGCCGCGTGTAATGAGCAGTTGCTTTCCGATTTCGATGATCTCCAAAAGTTTCGTCGGATTCGAGTCGAGGTCAATCATGTTGCCCGCTTCTTTCGCGGCCTGCGTGCCGGTGTTCA
>PKZR01000035.1 GCA_003133815.1 Limisphaerales bacterium
GATCCGTCCATGGATTCGGATGCCCATTGCCGTGGCGTTGCGCTTCACGCTGATTGAGACTGCGACCGCGCGGATTGCATCCGAAGGCCAGCAGACCAAGACGGAATTGGTTTATCAATATCTCACCGGCCCGCGCTTCCGGCAGCGGGTGCAAGCCATCGTTGAGTCTTTCAGTTCCATGAAGGAAGACCTCGACAAAGAGAGGAGGGTTATTTTGAAACAGTGGGCCAAGCGCGAAGAACAAATTGAGCGCGTTATGCAGTCCACCGTCGGGATGTATGGCGACCTGCAAGGCATCGCCGGTTCAACCATTCAAGAAATTGAAGGACTGGAATTCAAGGCTCTAGAAGATTCTTCTATTGCAGCACCAATCTGACGCGGGAAATAATGTTGATTCGGCAAGACGTGCCTGCGGAACAGGCAGGCGGTGTGGATGAAAACAGTAATGGCAACGGTTCGCTGATGCGCATTCTGCCGGTTGCTTCGCGCTTTGTGAATGAAATGCCGGAACGCCTGCTGGAATTCGTCCACCGCGCATTGGCATCCCCGGTCGCAGATGACTCTTTACATTAGCAGAGTCAGGTTCTTAATTATTTATCCTTTACCATAACGCCATCTTAATTCACCGCACTGGCACTGAACCCACTCGGCATTTTCAGCGTTGGTAAACCAAAGATGCTTTTTACACGAAGTGCATTTGAAAACTTGAATGGCCGATTCACAGGCATCTATGAGTTTACCGGCTTCTAGTCGCACGACATCATATGTGTGTGAGCCTTTGTTCCCCCATGAAACAAGCAACCGTCCCGCGCAGTCTAGCTGGGCAAGAGCATCTTGGTAACAAGGATAATTGTCACCCGCCTTTTTCTGAAAACATTTCTCTCCGTCAGCCACCAATCGTTTCAGAAAATCGCTCCACAACCGCGACGACTATTGACTTCATCGTAAAGATGCAAAGTCCATTTTGCGATTATATCGAATTTCCAACGCGCGCCTCCATCCACTCGCATTGGGAGAGCATCACCAACATGAAGTTTCTTCAAAAGGTTTTCGTGTTTCGAATCATAAACAGGGTGCAAAGATTTTGTAACAGGCCATGAGGGGAGGCTTTGAGGCCACAGACCCAGCAAGTCTGGTTGAGCGATTAACTTTCCATTAAGTGCTTTGACAAATGGCACAAGAGTTTTGGCAATTTTGAGTAGTGCCCCCTTTTCGCCATGATCCGCAAGTGTCCAGAGCAATCCCAGCATCTTGCGACTCTTCCAAAATAACGCCTCGTTCACAATTGCCGAAATGTCCTCTTTTTTAAGAACATAATAATCCCCAGCATCCGCGCCGGATAAAGTGAAGCCTTCAGGCAAATGAATTGCGTCGACTCGTGGCCATTCATCCGGGATGCCACCGTCAGGAATTTTATCGGCATCGATGTTAAACAGAGTGGGGATGAAAATGGCCTTTTCTGTCAGGAATTCCAAAACAACGGCTCGAATATTCGCCCTGACTTTACTTTGATCGCGAATGCCAAGATGGTCGTAATAATATGACGATTCGATCTCATCGAGAATTGCGGCAATTGTTTTGGCGCGTTTCTTTGCAGCCTCTTTTAACTCCCTCTTTTGTTCAGCAATCTGATCAATGACATACTGCCGGATATATTTTGGATTTTTAAATTTGGGCCAGAGTTTTAGAAAGTCGGGGTCATCTTGAATGTGCTTGTTAACCCTTTCGATTGAATCATTTACCAGTTCTCGATGGGGGCTGTTTATCGTGATTCGCTTTTTGCGTTTGTAATGATTATTCCGCTTTCCGACGGCACCTACCCGATGGGTTTTGTTGTATTTGTTGAAAAATCCAGAACTTGCATCGTCGAAGTTGAGGGGAAACAATCTGGAGCCCTTTCTTTTGACCTCGCTTTCAAACGCACCCTCGAAGTCCACTTTAGATTTAGATTTGGTCTTCATGGGGAATTTGTCGGGTAATTTATGGCCGAATTCAGAGAGCTATTTATCTGACTTTTTTGGCACCACTTTGAACCATTTCTCCGCCTCGGCTTTAGTGATGGCAGATTTGTAATTTGAATGAATGATCGCAGGCGAGTTGCCCGCCTGTTCGGCGGTAAAACTTTCGTTGGAGTGTAGCTTCAAATGATAAGAACAATAGCTATGACGCAGTGCGTTATTTTTCCGGGTGATATTTATATTCCTGCAAAGCTTGCTAAAAAGTCTTTGATACTTTCTTTCGTTACCCTGCCATAATTTGCCAGATTTCTTGTCGCGAAATGGTTTAAGCCACTTCTGCAGCGCAGGACAAATTTCCACGGTTCGCATCTGGCGATTCTTGTCCATTTCACCTGAGATATCTATATTCCCACGCTTGCGCCACACGTCAGCCCAATCCAAGCGCAACATCTCTGACGCGCGGAGACCGGCCAGTCCACCAACAGCAATCATCGGACGCAAGTCCTTGCTGGCATTATTAAGTAAAGATGCAAACTCGCCCGGTGTGTAAATGCTGACTTTGGCGGAGTTGGCGTCGTCGCTCACCAACCCATCTGCTTCGCCCAAGCGATGTTTTGCAGACAAATAATCTTTACGAACCGCCCAACGCAAAAGTTGCCTGATTGCGATGCGGTAATGATTGCGCGACTTCCCGGAATTAGCTGCACGGTTCTTCCCTGATTTCGTTTTCAAGGAATAAAGCGATTGTATGAAAGCATCGATGTGTTCCTTGGTTAAATCACAAACAGCGGTATTCGGGAATGTTGCTGCGAAACGGCGAAGCTGAATTGACAAATTGTAAATATATTTTGGGGAGAGCTTCGGCCTCTTTCCTTCAGCAGAGATTGTGTGCGGTTGTTTGCTTTTAATATATTCTTCAACTGCAACGTCTACATTTACACGCTTTAGTGTGGCTGTTGTTTGCAGGAATCCCTCGATGGCCTCGTCGAATGTGTGTTCGCCAAGTTTNNAACGATACACGGCGTCCGGTGGTTTTGTAGTAGTCTTGCAACTGTTCAAACGCGACTGTGGCATCTTGGGATTGCTTGGCAGTCAGTCCTCCCGACATCTGGCCGTTGTGAATCTCACGAACCTTTTTATTCGCCGCATCTTCCGCTTCGCCGTAGGTTCCAAACGTCTCCATATGCCGTTTGCCCGCCATACGGAAACTGATGCGGTAAAATGGGAAACCTTTTGCCGGACGGTAGATTTTCGCCCGTTGGCCTTTGTATTCGATTTTGACCGGGAATTTCACTTCGCGCCGCGACCTTTGCGGAATCTGTGCAAAATCTGTGCAAATATCCTTGGAGCCCACAGAAACCCCAATATTTAAAGGAAAAATGGTGCGCGGTGCAGG
>PKZR01000248.1:0-1944 GCA_003133815.1 Limisphaerales bacterium
GGCCATTGAAGCTCAAATCCATATTGCCGTCATGGTTGGCGTCGAGTTGCAGGCTGACGCAATATACCGTGCAGGTGCCGCGTGCGCCGGTGTCCGGGTCGGGCATCGTCACCAATGCGGCTGGCCCGGCTTGCGTGGCAAAGAAATCACCATAAGGCGAGACAACGCCCGTCGTGTTCGTGGTCGCCACGCCGTTCGTCATTTGATATGCCTTGTCGAAGTATTGGCCGAGGTAGCCATACACGCCGCTGTAACCATTCTCAACGGCCATTTTCGCGTAACCGGCGACCTGAAAATTGTTGCCAGCGGGAGTAAACGGGTTGCCGACAGCAGCGATCATCAGATGACCAGCATTTGTGGTCGAAAAGCCGGGCATTCCCGGCAGCGTGTCTGTAATTGGATTCCAGAAATCATACTCGACTTTTTGCAATTGCGGCTGGGCGGTTTCAGCATATAACCAGGCATCCTGCGTGGTGCTGTCTCCGGGATACAAGGTCGCGGTCTGCGGACTGGTATTGCCCCACGCAAGCTCGGTTGACAGAAATGGCAACCCGAAGGTGTTTGCGACACCTGATGCCAATCCGTTGGTTGAACCTGATTGAATGATGCCAATTTGAGCGTATGTATTATACTGATAAGGCACAAAGGAGAGCAGCCAGCGTGTTTCATTGGTTGATAAAACCGGAGAAATGGCAACCCCGTTATTGGTCGGTGCTTGAAACTTGTAAGTCGGCACTGCATTCAAACCCTCTGGGCCATCACCATAATAGTTAAAGTTATTGGTAAAAGACTTCAAAAGGCCGAATGAACTCATATCTGATAAATCAAACGCAAAGTTTTTATAAAGATAGTTCTCTCCAAAGGGCAAAAACACCCCGACTTGCGCCCACGGCGCATAGCCCGATGCGTAAGTAAATTCATAATAACCGGCATACGCGTAATTCGTCGGAAAATTGAATACAAAACCCTGTCCAGAACCGTTGGAAGCAAGCTCGTTAAATTGAAATGGCAAGCTGTTAAGGCCAGCCCGCAACAAAAAAGCCAGGTTTTGTTTTATCTGTTCCCGTCCATCAAAATAAGGCGGCTCTGTCCAACTGCCCCTTTGACCACTGGCATAATCGTTGTTGTAATTGTTGCCTGCATCATCGTAATTACCACCCCCGTAATATTCGCCGTTATTATCGGATATGACTGCTGACCCGTTCGTTGCGCCGTTTGATGTAACTGTTGCAAGCCACCAGATATATTCTGAATCACCGTAGCCATCAATTACGGGCGTGGCGTTCCAAGATGCTGGCAACTCATATAACCCGTTGGTGATGTCGGAAACTGGAACATCAAGGCTCGTGTCAAACGAAGAATCATTAAACTCTTCGTGGGCTATGACATCAATCCGAAGCAATCGCAACGTGGCCGTGTCCGGTGGCAGGCAGGCCACAGACAGATAGACGGAACCTTGCGCTCCGGGAACCAGATAGGCCGGAACAGAAGTCGGGTTGGCCTCAAATGGCACCACACCGCTCCAAGTCGAATTTCCACCCCCATAATTCGCCTGCACTTGAAAATCTGCAAGCGGGATGGGGCCTTCATCTACTGGATCAACGTAAGGATCATCAGTTGACAGGGCGTTGGTATAACTGAAGGTGCTGGAAGAAACAGTATAATCCGTGCCATTCATGTTCACGGTGTAGCCGGACACCGAACCGGGGGAAGGCAGCCAACTCACCGTTACTGTGCCATTGGTGCTGTTATAGGTAACCGTCACACCCTGCGGTGCGGGCGGCGTGTTGAACACGGTCGGGTCGGTTCCGTTTTGAAATTCTTGCAAATTGTTCCAGCCGTCGCCGTCGGGGTCGGCGTAGGGGTCAATGCCGGTCGTCCCGAAGTATTTCAACTCCCACCAATCGGGGATGCCGCTGCCGTCGCTGCTCTGCCACGAGCGTA
>PKZR01000248.1:2033-2604 GCA_003133815.1 Limisphaerales bacterium
CGATATTTCCGCTGTCTGAATTCGTGTCGTCGCCGCCATCGCCCGGATTCATGTCCACATCGCTGGTTCGCAGCGTCAGGCCAGATGCGGTTATCAGGACTGTCGTTGCCTTTTTGGACCGGCCCCAAACAAAGCCACGGTCATCCAGCAGATATGTCCCACCGCCCAAATCCCACGAGGGCATGCCGAATCTATTTGCAGGCAATGGAGGCCATTCTTCAGCCGTCCCCGGCGCGTGTTGCGCCGCGTAGAAGGTGCTGCCGTTGGTGGCGGCATCGGCAGGCATGGGTGGAACTGATTCCACCGCCGCAAGCATCACTTCAAGGTCGGACATCCCCGCCACCGTTGCCGTGTCCATTTGAAACGGTGTCGCCTCTTGGGCGTGAAGAAGATTGAGCGATACGAACNNGAAAGAGAAAGCGCGTCACCGATGCGCCCTCTCCGAGGCCACTACCACGCGGCCCAGCTGAAAAGCACACCGGGACGCGCCGCTTGGGCGCGTCGAGGCGAACTTTCAGCTATGAAACTTGTGGTAGTGTTTCGAAGAGATTCGAGTCCTCGCAACGCAAAG
>PKZR01000363.1 GCA_003133815.1 Limisphaerales bacterium
CAGGTGCATCAAACCGATCTCGTCGGGAACCTCACGCCTTACGACCCGGCTTATCAATCCAGCCTGCAGACGATGACCACGACATTTGCCGCGCATGCCGACGCCGTAACCGCGCAATCGCAGGCCGTCGGTTCGATTTATCACACGCTGCTGTCGCAGGCCAATCTGCTCGCCTANNGCCGCCCAGTGGTGGCGCATTGAAAGGAAAAATAATTATGAAAAAGAATCATCTGCTAATCTTAACAGTTCTGGCCATCGTGACCGGCGGTTGCGCCGTCGGCCCCAATTATCAACGTCCCGCAGTCAGTGTGCCGACACAATGGAGCACCGCACTGGCCGGCGGCGAAACGAATTCCACCGTTGAACTCGCCGCGTGGTGGGAAAATTTCCACGACCCCGAACTGGACTCGCTGATCAACCGCGCCTTGCAATCCAATCTCGATTTACAGATCGCGCAGGCACGCGTGCGCGAAGCCCGGGAGCAATATGGCATCGCCGTGGCCAGCTTCCTGCCGACGGTGGACGCTTCCGGTTCCTTTGCGAAGACCGAAACCAGCCACCACCAGCCCGTGCTCGGCTCGCTGCCGATTCCCGCCAACACGCCCTTTGAAAATGATGTCTATCAGGCGGGCTTCGACGCCTCGTGGGAAATTGACGTATTCGGCGGCACGCGTCGCGCGGCACAATCAGCCAGGGCGGAAGTCAACGCCTCTGAGTTTGGCCGTCGCGACACGCTGGTGACNNGGCCTGACCAGCGATCTCGACGTGCAGCAGGCCAGCACGCTGCTGGCCACGACCAAGGCGGAAATTCCCACGCTGCAAACGTCGCTCCAGACTGCGATTCATCGGCTCGGCGTTTTGCTCGGCCAGCAGCCCGGCGCGTTGCTGGCGGANNTTGCCTTCCGATTTAATGTTGCGCCGCCCGGATGTGCAACGCGCCGAACAGCAGCTCGCGGCGGCGACCGCGAACATCGGCGTTGCCAAGGCAGATTTATTTCCGAAATTTTTCCTGACGGGCGCTGGTGGATTTGAAAGCGTCAGCGCGAGCGACTGGTTCACGAGTGGCGCACAATTTTGGTCCGCTGGCCCGACGGTGCAATGGCGCATTTTCGATGCCGGACGCATCCGCGCCAACATCCGCGTTCAAAACGCGCGGCAGGAACAGGCGCTGGATGCCTACGAACAAACCGTGCTGACCGCGTTTGAAGAGGTGGAGAACGGTCTGGCCGCCTACGCCAATGAACAAATCCGCCGCAACTCTTTGGAAGATGCGGTGATCTCCAGCCGGAATTCTTTGGACCTGGCAAACAAGCTTTATGCGAACGGCCTGACGGATTTTCTCCATGTGCTGGACGCCGAACGTTCGCTGTATCAGGCGCAGGACGCGCTCGTGCAAAGCGACCGGACGGTTTCGGCGGATCTCGTCTCGCTTTACAAATCGCTCGGTGGCGGCTGGGAAAGTTTGGAGAAACAATCTTCCCTGGCACTCGCGCAGGCTAATAATTTGTCCAAGTAAACCGGCGTTGTCGGTCAAGGCATCTCATAACCCGGTCAACTGGAATCTTTTGTCGCCAGACAAAGCCATCCTGCCTGCCGACACGGAACTTTTGTCTGCGGACATGAACGCCTTGTTTGCAGACACTAACATGTTGTCTTCCGACAAGAATGTTTTGCCTGTAGACAAGAACGCGTTGTTTATAGACATGGAATCGTTGCTTGCAGACATGACGTCATTGCTTCCAGACAAAATGTCTGTGTCTGGAAGCAAAACTTTCTTGTCGGCAGACTAGGCAGCTTTGTCTGTAGGCAAAATCATCCGGTCGGTAGGCAAAAAGTGCTTGTCGGCAGACTGAATGACGCGGTGGATTAAGAAAACCAAGGATTTCAGCGTTGGCATTCCTGATGCTCCTCAATGTTCCATGAATACAACGACCAATTTGCGCGTCTCGCACCGGTACACACGGCTGTCGGACTCAAGTTTTAGCATGTTTGCCTCCAGCGCCATCGTTGCCATGACGGACAACCCGGCATTTCCCAATCCGCTGGTGCCAGTGGCGGTCCTCTCATCGCTTCAGACTGACTTCGCGGATAAACTGGCGACAAGCCTGGGTGGTGGCAAGATTGCCACGGCGGCCAAGAACAATGCACGGGCGGCTCTCACGGATGCGTTGCGCCGTGAAGGCGGCTATGTGCAGGGCGTGTCGCGCGACAGTGTAACGTTGCTGTCTTCCGGCTATTCGGAGGCAAGCCGCAACCGCGCACAATCCCAACTGGTCAAACCCACCATCCTGAAAGTTCTGAATGAGATCTCCGGCCAGTTGACAATGCGCGTCAGTCCCGTTGCCAATGCGCGCAACTATCAGGCCCAGATCCAGGTGGGCGATGGCGCATGGCAGGAGGCGGGCTTCTTTACCCAGGCGCGGCGCATTGTGCTGACAAACCTGACACCCGGCACAATATACAATATGCGCGTCCGCGCCCTGGGCGGCAGCACCGGAACCAGCGGCTGGAGCATGGTCACCAGCAAGATGTCGCTGTAAGGTTCGTGTCGGTCGGGCCGGAGCCATATCAGTGTAGTGAGGAACGAGCTACCTTGAGAAATCGTCCCACAAAATAAATTCCTTCTCCCATCGGATGGGAGAAGGTGGCCGCAGGCCGGATGAGGGAAACAACCGCCGAACGCAGAATTGACGCTGACAAATTTGACGCGCACACTCGCCGCATGGCAAAAAAGTCTGCTGCGAAATCAACCGCTGCTTCTGCCCCGGTGACGGAAGGGGAGAATATGAATGCCGATTATTACTGGGCAAACGACCCATACTGGATTGATGCGCTACACAAATACGGCGAACTTAAGGAAAACGGCAAAAGGCAAATCGTCATTGACCTCGAAAAACTTACCGAGGTGGTTTATGACGGTGAAGGCCCGGCTTACAAGCTCATGGATGCGATGGTGTCAGTGAAAGAGAAAGACGGCATGGAAGGTTTTCGCGGTGCCCCGCGAGTTTTGCTGGCTTTGTTGATGCGGCTTGAGGAATTATCCGAAGCCAAGGAACCCACTCGTCCGAGCCAGACTGCATCTGCGGGTTTCATGGCTGCGCTGGATCAGGCATCCAAGCCGAATTATCTCGGCGATCCTGAAGTCGTTGGCAATCTTCTGCGAAAATACCGCGACATGGCAGTGGAAAGCCGGAATACGATATTGGATCCGGAAGAGCGACTCGCTTGCGATCACGGCTATGCACTGGGGATGGCGGAAATCTTTCTTGGCAAGTCGCCGGCTTACGCGCCGATTATTCCATGGAATTCGCCCGGCCAGATTGACCGGTGGATTGCCAGCGAACTTCATCGCCCTGGATTTGAGGGCGAAACCCCGGAGCAAATTGTCGCCAACGCGATGCTTTGCTATCTCCAAGACAATTTTGACTTGGCAAAAGCCCTTGTGCAAAGTCCGAAGACAGAAGAGTGGGCAAATGCTGAAATGGAAAAGATTGATACCCGTTATGTTCATTTGTTTTTGGGCATTCCTTACCAAGAAAAGAAATCTGAACCGACCGATGACGAACTTTGCGAAGAGGACGACGAACCATAACCGGCCAAATTTATGTGGCTGATGACCAAACACGGATTTTATTCCATCGTGCAGAAAAAGCCGGGCGAGTTTCACGTCCGTGCCCGCGTGCGGCAGGACTTGGAAAACCTTGTCGCGCGCGTGCCGTTGCCCGGCGCGGAAATCCACGCCACCAGGACGGCGGACTATTCGTTTCGCATCGTCACCGGCCAGGGCGACGTGCGGAAGGTGATGCAGTTTCTGGGCGACTCGCTGGACTATACCAACTTCAAGGACACCGTCGCNNTGAAAAATACGAATGTGAAACCTACGAAGAAGGCGACTTGCCGGACATTCTTGAAGTCTTCTTCTTTTGGAAAACCGCTGCGCTCCTGGCTGAAAAGACAGGAACGAAACACTCGCCGCTGCCCGAAAAGTTTTCGGCGCGGTTCTGCTGTTTTGCGTGCGGCTTGGCTTACAAAAAGCCGGGGCCGGGACCGGATGCGTTCCGGCTGAATAAACAAAACAAAGCAATCAGGGTCGAGTTGAAGGCCACCATCACTCCGTCAGGCTTCACGGACGTGAAGCGGAATCAGGATTTCGACGAACTTTACTGGCTGTCTTTCGACGGCTACAACGCGCTCAAGTATGAGATTTACAAGTTCAAAAGGAGCCAGATTGATTTTTTTGTCAAAAAGTCGAACACCGATCGTGACCGGGCGACAATGAATCTGAAAAATGTTGCAGTCCACTACAAATTGCGACCGATTCAAACCGGTCGCATCGGCGTAATCGTTGACAAATAATTTTATGCTTTCAGGCTGGCCTCCCAAGAACATCATTGCGCGCACGCCCGACCAGCAAGCCAAACATGACGCTTACGCCTCGGTCTGGCACACGATGATTGACGCGCTGGGTAGATATGGCCATCCGCCGAGGCTCCGAAAATGATTGCGAAACGTGGCCGATGGTTATTCAATTTGTAAACAAAACCCTCAAGAAAATAATTATGGAACAAAAGTCAAACGGCGAGAACAACCTCTCATGGCGTGAGGCGATCATTGAAGCTCTCAAGTTGTCAAACAAGCCGATGTCTGCTGTTGAAATTGTTGCTGCAATCAAAGAACATCAATTCCGCACAGTCACCGGAAACACGCCAGAAGCGACGGTAGGAGCACAGATTTATACTTCTATCAAACGTGATGGTGACGGTTCTCCATTCATCCAAACTCATCCGAACGAATTCGCGCTCCGCCAAATCAATAAAACCACCGAGCAGCCGGTGTCAGAAACAAGCAGCATTTCCGCAGATGACGAAGAAGATCCTAAAGAGGTTCCCGGAGTTATTCGCGCATTCGGCATGTATTGGCGGCGTGATTTTGTTGAATGGAAAAGTTCGCCCCGCATTTTGGGCCGGCCTTCCGAGAAATCTGGCGTGGCAGTGGATTTCTGCAATCAGCGCGGCGTCTATTTTCTTCACGATGGCAGTCAACTGGTTTATGTGGGGCGGGCTGTCGAACGCCCGCTCGGAACACGTCTATTTGAACACACGATTGACCGATTGAATGGCCGGTGGGATAGGTTTTCATGGTTTGGATTGTTGAATCTTTCGGAGGATGGAAAGACAATAGGTCAGGGATTAAAAGGGATTTCTGCAAATGGCGTGGACATTATTGTGACGATGGAGGCCCTTCTCATTGAAGGACTCGAACCGAAACAGAACAGAAAACGGGGCGACGTTGCCTTGAAGGATTGTGAATATATCCAGAGTGAAGACCCGAATATCCAAGAAAAAAAGATGAGAGAGGCAATTGTGTCGAAGCTTCTGGTCGGAAATGACAAGCTTATCAAATGAAATAAATCATTATAGGTGCAAACTTGGTGCAAAGATAGTTAGCCGTTGGGCAAAAGGGGCGACAATACACTGGTCCCACATCCCTAGTTCGTTATGCGGTCGGCGAATTTTGCAGAAACGCAACCGTGTTTTCATACTTGCGCTTTTGTTCTGGCTTCTCCGCTTGCACTCGTAGTTTTTCTAGGAGTTCAAACAGTTGTTTCCTGGCAGCATTTCGCACCGTGATATCAAAGCGGCACGCTGTTCCTATTTTTGGTTGAACCACGATTTTCCTCGACTCTTGCGCTGGAATTTCCCATTGCCTGTAGTAATCAGCATAACCACTGAATTTTTCAATTGGCTTGCCAAGCTCCGTTTCAATCCTTCGAGCAGCCGATGGGCAGATAACAAATCCAAGCCAATTGCAGCATTCGGCAACATCGTGCGCTTCTACAAGCGCCTTGCCGAAAAAGATGTTGCGCTCTTTATCTGCATAAAAGTCACCCCACGACATGGCTCCGCGGACAGGAATTCCGCCCAGAATTAATTCCTGAACAAAAAAATGCGAGACTTGCTCGATTCCACCAAACGTGGGTCTATCTTGTTCAGAATTGTCGCTTTGGTTGTAAATAACGAAGGAGTCAGAAAAATGGACAAATTCAAATTTTGACCAGTCTGCCTTGCGCTGTTTTTTAAAGCGCTGTTCTAGTGCTTTCCGGCATTTGGCGAGTTGAGCAAAAACTTCCATTGCTGGGCTGTTATTACACTTTTTGCCGAACCCCAGGATGTCGAAATAGGACACCCAGCGCTTGCAGCCTTTGCGTGGGGCATACGTTAAATCGCTTTCTTGAAACATAATTTCCGTTCGATTCCAGAAGTTGCCAAAGACTGACGGATTTTCAACCTTAAAGTTTCCAGTGATCCACTGCTCGGCGGCCAATTTTTATAATTGTGCATGGGACAATTTTTGCACGATGTCCACCATCCCCATCGTGTCCAGCCCGCAGTATTCTTCCAGATGCTGGCGCACGCGGCGGCGTTCGGCAGCGGTCACTTGGCCGTGGGTCACGCGCAGGAATTCGCGGCTGGCCGCGCCGCCTTCTTGAATCGCCAGATGTTCGTAGCCCTTGCCGGTCAGGGCGGGCAGCACGGCTTTCATTGACGCGCTGCCGTGCTGCTGCGGATGGTAGTAGCGGAAGCCACGGAACGGCAGCAGCAGGTCAACGATGCGCGGCGTCACTTTCCGCAACCACGGCTTGAATTCCGGCAGCAGTTCGCAACCTTCCTTCAGGCGCGCGGTTTCAAAGCTGGCGTTGTAAGTCACCACCGAGCCGGTTTCCGGCAGGGCGTCGCGCAGTTGGCGCATGAATTCCGGGCGCGGGTCGGCAGGGCCGACGGCCAAATGGGAGAAATGTTCTGGGGCGGCACCGGGGGAACGGACGATGTGCAGGGAGTATTGAAAGGGTATCTGCTGGAACGGACGCGAGTCATCAAACAGCGGAATCGCCGTGCCGATGGTCTCGAAATCCAGAAAGCTGACGGGATATTCAAGCTGGCCGAGAAAAGCCGCGAGCGCGGGGCGGTCTATGTGCGGTTTGCCCGCGAGCAAGGCGGCGCGCTGGATGGATTGATTGTCGGTGAGCGCGAAGTCAGCGGGGATTTTTTCCAGATGCTGGATGCCTTGCTTGAGCAGCGCGAAACTTCTCTTGCCGCCGCGATAAAGCGTGAAGACGCTGGCTTCGGGCAGGAACGACCAGCAGCGTTCGTGCAACGGGCAGGTGTAGGGATCGTCGCAATGCGGGCCGATTTGGATTTCAGGATGCGCCTTCGCGCCGATGATTTGTTGCAGCGCGTCGAGTTGTTCGCCGACTTCGCGGCTCAAGCCGGAGACTTGCCGGGTGACATCTTCGAGCGTGAAAAACTTTTGCGGGTCAATCGCACCGTGCCGGACAAATTCGTTGTTGATGTGGGCGAGAAAGCATTTGCGGATTTTTATTCCCGCCCCGGCGAGCACAAAGGCTTGAAACGCGATGTCGGGCAGATGGACTTCTTCCTTCAGCTTGGTGGTGGATTTGACCTCAATCAAATCCCAAGCATCACCGGCAACCGGCACGAGGATGTCCGTGCGCGCGTAGCCGCCGTGAAAAACAAACGCGGCTTCATA
>PKZR01000199.1:0-932 GCA_003133815.1 Limisphaerales bacterium
CCGCAATCGGGCCTGCGTGCGTAGCACCGGCGGCGACCATGCCAAACCAGCCAGTGGCTGAACAGCAGCCAGTATTTCTCCGGCAACAGCTTCATCAGCGCGAGCTCGATTTTTTCAGGCGTCCGCTCCGTGACAAGTCCGAGCCGACGCGACAGCCGCATCGCGTGCGTGTCCACGATGACGCCGACGACCACGTCAAACGCATTTCCCAAAACGACGTTCGCCGTCTTGCGACCGACACCGTCGAGCGCGTGCAATTCCTCCATCGTGCGCGGCACTTCGCCGCCGTGCCGCTCGACGAGCTTGCGGCAGCAGTTCTGGATGTTCTTCGCCTTGCTGCGGAAAAATCCGGCGGACTTGATGAACTGCTCCAGCTCCGCGCGCGGCGCATCCGCGAAATCCGCCGCCGTGCGGTATTTTTTGAACAACTCCGGCGTGATGAGGTTGACGCGCTTGTCCGTGCATTGGGCGGAAAGAATGACGGCGACGAGCAATTGGAGCGGGTTTGCGTAGTCCAGCTCGCAATGCGCGTCGGGATAAGCTTTTTGGAAACCGTCGATGATTTTATTCAATCGTACGGTTTTAACCGCAATTGTTTCACGAGGCATTTGTCAAAAGTTGATGCTAATTTACCACGAATGAACTCCAATGAATGTTAATCAGGCTGGCGCAGTTTCCGTTCGTGCCAATTCGTGTTTGTTCATGGTTGATCCGTTCACTGATTTCCGCCGCAGCCGGAGGCGCCAGTTGGTCAGCACGTCGTAGGTCACGGAGTTTTTCAGCTTCGCGATGTCGCGCACGGTGATCTCGTCGCCGCCCTGCTTGCCCATCAGCACCGCCTCGTCCCACATCTGCGCCAGTGGAATGTCCGTGATGTCCACCATCAGCGCATCCATCGCGATGCCGCCGATGAGCGGCGCGCGCTGCCCGTG
>PKZR01000199.1:996-10474 GCA_003133815.1 Limisphaerales bacterium
ACGCCGTAAAGCAAAATGCCCGGCCGCACCATGTCGAGATGCGCGTGCGGCAGATCGAGATAGCCGCCGCTGTTGCAGGTGTGGCGGAGCTTGACGGGAATTTTCCGCTGCTCCAGCGCGTGCAGCACTTCGTTGAAGCGCGCGAACTGGAGATTGGCAAAGGTCTTGTCCGTCTCGTCAGATTGCGAGAAGTGCGTCATGACGCCTTCGAGCAGCAATGATTTCTCCGCGACAATTTTTTCAATGAGCGGCACCGCCTCGTCCCAGCGCACGCCGTAACGGCTCATGCCGGTATGGATCTTGACGTGAACCGGCACCTGCCTGCCAAACTCCGCCGCGATCTTCGCGAGCTTGCGGACGGCGTGCGGCTCGTTCACGCAGATGGTCAGGTCGTGCGCGATGCACCATTCAAGCTCGGCCTCCTGGCGTTCGCCGAGCAGCAGCAACGGCGCAGTGATGCCGCCTTCGCGCAGGTGCATCGCCTCTTCGAGCGTGCTCAGGCCGAAGCCCCACGCGCCTTCCTCGACCGCGACGCGCGCCACGTCGAGCGCGCCGTGACCGTAAGCCTCGTCCTTCACGACGGCGAGGAGCTTCACTGCGCGCGGCAGGTCGTGGCGGATGAGCTGGAGGTTGCGGCGCAGCTTGCCGAGGTCAATCTCAGTCCACGCGGGGCGCAATGGAAAATTTTCAGAACTTAAATTCATTGAAACGTCGGAAAGTATTTAACACGAAATTGTTTCCGGTTAAATCGCTAAATTGTGAAGCATTGAATCGGAAGCTGGTAGCCGAGTCAAAGATTCAACCGTTCACGATTTGACGATTCATGTTTCCCCCGGCGGCCACAGGCTTTGGCCGACATCCGTGCGAAAATAACTGCCGACGACGCGAATCTTACGGATGTTCGCGTAAGCCTTGGCAATAGCCACATCCAGCTTGGGCGCCAGCGCAATCACATCGGCGATGCGGTGGCCGGTGGAAATCAGATGGCCGTCCGCACCGCGCGCGACCTCGTTCCACCATACGTCGCAGTCAAATTTGCCGTCCACTTCCAGCGGCAGGTGCGGTCCGCGCACCTGAGTGAACGGATAACCGTAACCTGCCAGCGTCAGCGAGCAGCCGAAGTTCAGCTTGTCGTTGAATTCTAGTTTCAGCTTCTCATTCCGTGCCGTCGCCAAAACAATTTCCGCCGGATTTTTCAGCATCCGCAGAATCATCGGGCCGGAGGTGACGCCGATGCGGATGTTGTATTCGATGACGTGCCATTGGCCACTGCGCTTGATGGCGGTGACTTGAAGCGGCCCGTTAAATTTGGCTTCGCGCAGCCACGGCTTCAGCGGGTGGATCAGTTCACGCGCCAAACCATATTTGTCGTGCTCATCGCGTTCGACGAGTCCGCCAAGCGGCGCACCGGCGACGATGCCCTGGTTGCCACTAAAGGCGTATTTATATTCCTGGTTCGTGACGAGCGAATAAATCTCGCCGCCGCTGACCAGCGCGATATGCCCGGCCTCGGCGCGCCCTAAATACTCCTGGAGAAAAACGCCCTCGGCATAATTCACGTTGCGCAGCCATGCCCGCGTGTCCGCCAGCGTTTCGCACATCACCGTATGAATCGGACTCGTCGGCGAGCAGAGCGGGTTTTTTATGACGAACGGCTGCGGATTTTTGGCGAGAATCTTTTCCGCATCAATGCGGTTCGACGCGACGAATGATTTTGGAAAGGGAATTTTGTGTTTCGCGCACAACTCGCGGGCAAAATCGCGTTCGCGTTCGATGCGCATCGCATCGCCAATCGGCGAAAAAATGCCGGCACCGGATTTGATCAAATCTTTCCCCCACGGTTGCAGCGCCCAATCAATTGACTGCGGAATGACAACGTCAATTTTCTTTTCACGAACCAGCGGAACCGGACTCGGAAATGCATCTCGCGAAAAAGTTTCACCAACGAGCGTCGGCGAAAAGTGTCCGTAATTGCGCGTGAGATACGTCGAAACATTTGCGCCAGTGTCAGCAAGCGTTTGCCCGATGCTGTGCGCGAACGAGCCGACGCCGAGGATCATCACGTTGGCGGCGGATTTCTTATTTGGAGTTTTGCGCAGCATCATTGACGTGGGAATTGTTCCGCAAATCCGCCTGCCGCGCAATGCCAAGTCATTCACCGTCTCGACTTCCGGCGGCGGCGTGGCAAAATGATTTTATGGCAGACGAACATTCCCGCCGCACCGAAAAACTGGAATCCAACCTCGCCCACCTCGAACACCAGGTCGAGCAGTTGAACGGCGTCGTGATCGAGCAGGGCAAGCTGCTGGAGCGGTTGAAAAAGGAAGTCCAGCGCCAATCCTCCGCCATGGAAACTCTGGAACTGGAGCGCATCAAATCCAACAACGTCAAACCGCCGCATCATTGACGGCATGCTCGTTTCTCGACTTCGCGCAAAAATTGGGTAAAGTGCTTTCGTGAGTTTTGTCTCTGAATTCAATTCGCTGCCGCTGGCCGCGCTCGTAAAAAAATCGCTCGCCACCAGCACCGCCGCCGCGCGCGAGGCCGCCGGCAAAACCAAAATCAACCTCGCCGATTTCGCCGCGCTCATTTCGCCGGCGGCTGCGGAAAATCTGGAAGCGATGGGCCAGCGCGCGCATTTGATGACGCAGCAGCGCTTCGGCAAGACCATCCGGCTGTTCGCGCCGCTGTATCTTTCCAACGAGTGCATCAACAACTGCTCCTATTGCGGCTTCTCACGCGATAATCCGATTTTGCGCGTCACGCTCTCGCTCGACGAAGTGCGGCAGGAGGCGCAGGCGCTCAAGGAGCAGGGCTTCCGCAACCTTTTGCTCGTCGCAGGCGAACATCCGAAATTTGTTTCCAACGGCTACATGCGCGACTGCATCGCCGCGCTGCACGCCGACTGGCCGAGCATTTCGCTCGAAGTCGGGCCGATGGAAACGGAGGATTATCGACCGCTCGTCGCCGCCGGCGCGGACGGGCTGGTGGTTTATCAGGAAACTTACGACCGCAAAGTTTATGCGGACATGCACACCGCCGGACCGAAACGGAATTTCGACTGGCGGCTGGAAACGCCCGAGCGCGCTTACGCCGCCGGATTCCGCCGGCTCGGCATCAGCCCGCTTTATGGCCTGGCCGACTGGCGCTGGGAAGCGTTGAGCGCGGCCGCGCACGCGGATTATCTTTTGCGCAACTGCTGGAAAGCGGCGCTGACGATTTCGACGGTGCGGATGCGGCCGTGCGCGGGCGAGTTCGAGCCGCTCACGCACATCAGTGACCGCGAGCTGGCGCAACTGATTTGCGCCATCCGCCTGATGTTTCCCGATGTCGGCATCGTGCTCTCCACGCGCGAGACGCCTAAGCTGCGCAACGGCCTGATTCCGCTCGGCGTGACGATGATGAGCGCCGGCGCGCGCACCGAACCCGGCGGCTACACCGGCGCGGGCAAGGAACGCATCCACCACACCGAACGCGGCATCATCAAGGAACTCGTGTCCGGCTCCAGCGAATGGGCTCCGCAAACGAATCATCCGACCAACGCGACCGGCCAGTTTAACGTCGGCGACGAACGTCCCCCCGGCGAAGTCGCGGAGATCATCCGCCAACTCGGCTATGAACCGGTCTGGAAAGACTGGGATGCGGCGTTGACTGCGTAAAAAAGTAAAATCCCCTGACCCGTTTGCATTTTTCTCCAAGATTCTCCTCAACCGTCATGAATGAGTTCATAACAGGCGGTTGTCCAAACGCAATTGCGGACATCGCGCGGGCAATTCCTTCTCCGCAAACCCGCTTGTAGAAGCTGTTGCCTCCATTTTCAGGAAGCCTGCCGCGATTCCTGAAGGGCTGCCCGCAATTTACCACCCCTTGCCTCCATTTTACGGACTCTTGCCGCGATTTACGGAGCCTTGCCCGCAAATTACCATGGTCTGCCGCGAATTTACCATGTCTTGCCGCAAAATTACCACCCCTTGCCGCAAAATTACGGAGGCTTGCCGTGAATTGCACAAGCCTTGCCGCGAAATTACCAGGGCTTGCCGCGAATTTCACTGCTTCCGCCAATATTTACAAGAAGCTGCCGCCAAGTCATTTACACGAATGGCTCCAAAAGAACGCTGAAAACGCTCCAAAACCACCCATTTCATATTTCGCTCTTTACTTTCCTTGGCGGCAACTCTTTTTCCGGGCTTAATTATGCATCCTTCGGAACTGCCCATTTATATGGAGGCAAAACTCCTTGACATGGCGGGATTTGGTCTCCGACTATTTCAATAGTTGGATTAAACATTCATGAAGATGAATTAAATCAAACCGTCTATGAAAACCACCCTGTCGTTTCCAACCAATATCCCATTCGCTGCGTGGCGAACCCTCGTGGCGCTGGCCATTTTCGGGACCATGCCGGTGATTTCCTAATCTCAAAGCCCGATAACGTCCGGACTGGCCGGCTATTGGTCAGGGAATGGGAACGCAAATGACTCTTCCGTCAATGCCAACAATGGATCGTTTTCCGGAACTTATGCGTCAGGGCAGTCGGGGCAGGAGGCGTTTCAAGTGAACGGAGCAAATTCCTATGTTTCGATCCCCGCAATCAGCGCCTATAATTTCAGCTCTGCATTTTCCGTGGATTTATGGTTTTATGGAAGTCCTGCAAACGGTTCGGTGTTTCTCGGACAGGACAATGGCGGCGGAACTCAAAATAAATGGTTTGTAGATTATGGTTATTTTACTTCCGGCAGTTTTGATTTCCACGAGAACGGGTCAACCTATGGGTTTCTCTCAAGCGATGCCGCCAGCCCAGCCAGCGCTACGTGGAATAATCTGGCCGTGGTCAAGGATGGCAGCCTTTACAGTTTTTACCTCAATGGTTCGGGAATCGGCAGCCAGACTTTGTCCGGGACTTTTCCACAGCCAACCGCGCCCTTCACCATCGGCTATGCGGAGCCAGGACTGGGATACAACGGATTGATTGATGATGTGGCTCTTTACAATCGGGCCTTGGTCCGCGTCCGAAGTGCAGGAACTCGCTGCAACCCCTGAACCTTCCACGCTCGCCTTGAGCAGTCTCGTGGCAGCCAGCCTGTTCGCATGCCGCCGTAAATTGTCCAAATAATTTCCGCTGCGGGCGATATGACGGCGCTTTCGGTATTAAAATAATTCTTTTTCAATTCTCGCTTTAGGAATTTCCAGTCACGCAGAAACCTGTGGCGGACATCTTAATCGATCAATTACCGCACTTGCCGATTATGCGGCGGAGAGTTAGTCTTTGACCATGAGCGTGGTTTCTCAAGAGTTAGCCGTAATCGTGGATGCCCTGCCTGAAGAAAAGGCACGTCAGGTGGTGGATTTCGCGCGGTTTCTCCAGCAGCAGGCGGGCGACCACGAATGGGAACGCATTCTCGCCGAGCGGCGCACCTACCCGAAGCTGGAAAAGTTCGCCGCCGCCGCCTTGCGAGAGGGCGCGGCGGAACCGCTTGACCCGTCCAAGCTGTGATCTCCCAAGTCCGCCCTTCCTTCTGGCGCGCTTACGGACGGCTCGCGTCTTCGATCAAGGCCCGCGCCAGGCTGGCGTATCAACTCTTTGCAGAAAATCCGGAGCATCCGTCGCTGCGTTTCAAAAAACTTCAGGCGCATGACAACATCTGGTCGGTCCGCATAAGCGAACAATATCGCGCCGTCGGCATGCGTGCTGGTGACACAATTGAATGGATTTGGATTGGCACGCACAACGAGTTCGATAATTTGTTTTCGTAGGTAAATTTATGAGCAGGCTGGTGTTCATCTTTTGTTTCTTCGCGGCGGTTCTGGCGTTTTCCGCCGCCGAGACGAATTATTTCTGCGTCGTCTGCGGCAAGGGGCCCTTGACCGGCCAAATCTGGATCTCCAAATGGGGCGCGGTCTGCGACGACTGCTATCATCTCAAGGATCACTGCTCGATCTGCGGCCTGCCCATCAAGGACGGCGACGGCCACATCAAAACGCCGGACGGACGGCTCATTTGCCGGTTCGACAAGACGAACGTGGTGCTGACCCTGGATCAGGCGAAGGAATTGTTCGACCAGGTGCGCGAAGAAGTGGTGGACATTTACGGCCAGCGCTTCGCGTTGAAATACCCGGAAGTGACGCTGAATTTGTTCGACGTGGATTATTGGTCGGAGAGAAACGGCGCGAACGGCCTGCATAAATTCGGTTTCGCCAGCACGCGCAAGACGGCGGACGGCACCTGCACACACGAGGTCGTGATGTTGAGCGGCCGCACGCGTGAAGAAATGATGGGTGTGGCGGCGCATGAATACACGCATCTCTGGATCAATGAAAACCGGCCGGACGGTCGTGCGATTGACGGCGACACGGTGGAAGCGATCTGCGAATTGACGGCTTACAAGTTGATGGAGGCAAAGAAGCTGCCGGAGATGCAGAAGCGCATTTTGGAAAATCCCTACACGAACGGAAAAATAAAGACGCTCGTGGCCGTCGAGCGTGAAGGCGGGACGGATTACGTTTTGGACTGGGTAAAAAACGGGAAGTCGGAAACTTTTGACGAGGACGCGAGCCTCGCGCCGATTTCGACGCCGGCGGCGACTCTCCTTCCCTACGTCGCCGCGCCGGTGCAGTTGCCGGACAAGTTGAAATACAACGGGCAGATGACGATTGGCAAGGACACCGAGGCGGTCATCAACGGCGTGTCATTCGAGCCGGGCGACGAGAAACGCATCAAGTTGAAGGGCAGAGCCGTGACGGTTCACTGCCTGGAAATCCACGACGAAGGCGTGGTGGTGCAAATCAACGGCTCGCCTGAAAACGTAACGTTGAAGGCGGGCGACGAAATGCCATGAGCCAAGTCACAGCNNAACGGCGAGGCGGTCGCGCCGTCGGAATTTTCGCGGCGTCAGTTGAACGCGGGAGACAAACTGGAGATCGTAAAAATCGTCGCGGGCGGTTGAAAATTGGAAGTTGGAAGATAGGAGTTAAGAGTTGGGAAAAATGAATTTCCGGCTCCAAATCAGTTTGGTCTTCAATTAAGCTCCGGCCAAAATATGAACTGGGTGATTTTCTGGACGGTCATCGGCTGGCTGGGCAACGCGGTTTTCTTTTCGCGCTTTCTCGTCCAGTGGTATGCAACGGAGAAGAACAAACAGGTCGTCGTGCCGGTGTTGTTCTGGTGGTTGAGCCTCACCGGCTCGCTGTTGCTGCTTCTGTATGCGGTTTTTTACGACAAGCACCATGTGATCATCTTCGCCTATGCGTTCACATGGATTCCGTATATCCGCAACCTCGTCATCCATCACCGGCACAGGGAAGCGCACACGGATTGCGCGGGCTGCGGTAAAAAAATTCCGCCGCAGTCGAACTATTGTCCGAACTGCGGCGTGAAGGTGCCGTAAAATTATTGCTTGGGCGCGGCGATGGATTGCGGAGTGATCCCGTATTTCTTCAAGACCTGCTGCTGAAATTCCGGGTTCTTCTGGCCGTAAGCGGCGAGCTGCTCGACAAAACCATGGATGTTTGCCCGGTTCTTGTTGATGGTCTGGATGACCTGCGTTGTCTGGGCAATATCCCGGCGCGCGAGGCTCGACTGCCGGTAAAGAAAAACCGTGAGAGTGCCGCTGACGACGATGAGCGCGACCAGCAGTGTGAACGACTGGCGGCGCAGTGCGGCCACCTGTTCCGAAAGATCGGTGCTTGATTGCGTGGGCATTTGAAAATCATTCATGGCGGTTATTTGGAGGCGGGTTTGGCCGGCTGCAGCAGCTTCGTGAGTTCCGGGCTGGGATTGCTCTTGTTGAATGCGATCACGTCGTTGATGAGCGCCTGCGCGGGACCCTGAATCTGCATGAGATTGTTGTTGTCGGCGGCAGCCTGCGCGTTCAACTGGCGCAATTCACGCGTGAGGAAAATGGTTTGCAGCGCAAAAATCACGCCCAGCAATGCCAGCAAGCCCAGAAAGAATGTCAAAATCGAATTCATTGTTTCACTTTTGTTTCGTTTCGCAAAATCTAGCGGAAAGAGTGCGGATGTCCAATGTTTTTGTGCAGTAATCCGCGCCTGTCGCCTCTTCGCTACTTGCCTCGGCTCGGCCGGTTGTGGCTTAATTGCCGCATGAAAATCCACTTCTTCGGCGCCGCGCGCACCACCACCGGTTCGATGTATCTCATCGAGGTCAATGGCAAAAACCTGTTGCTCGAATGCGGATTGTTTCAGGGACATCGCGCNNCATCTGGATCACGCGGGCAAACTGCCGGCGCTCTGTAAAAATTACAACGGCCCCATCCATTGCACGTCCGCCACGCGCGACCTTTGCGGCATCATGCTCCTCGACTCCGCGCACATCCAGGAACAGGACGCCATGTTCGTCTCCAAAGTGCGCGCGAAAAAACATCTGCCGCCCGTCGAGCCGCTTTACACTACGCCCGATGCCCAGAAATGCGTCGCGCAACTCGTCGCCCACGATTACGAAAAATCATTCGAGGTCGTCCCCGGCGTGACCGTGACCTTCCGCGACGCCGGACACATCCTCGGTTCCGCGCAGGTGATTTTGGACGTTCAGGAAAATGGCCGCAAATTCCGCCACCTCTTCACCGGCGACATCGGACGCGGCGGCGACGAACTCTTGCGCGACCCGATTCCCGTCGAGAACGTGGATTCCCTCCAGATCGAATCCACCTACGCCGGGCGCGTCCACGAAGATCGCCCGGACGCGGACGATTTGGTCAACAAATACGTCGGCGAAACCCTCAAGCAGCGCGGCAAGATCATCATCCCCGCGTTTTCCGTCGGGCGCACGCAGCAGATTGTCTATGTGCTGCACGAACTGATTTGCGCCGGGAAACTCCCGCGCATCCCCATCTTCGTGGACAGCCCTTTGAGCGTGAACGCCACGGCCATTTACAAAAAGCATCCCGAATGTCTGCGCCCGACGATCTACGACACGCTGTGCAACAACGAAGACCCGTTCGGCATGAACAACCTCACCTACATCGCGAGCGCCGAGGATTCCAAGAAGCTGAACGACCGCCACGAGCCGATGATCATCATCAGCGCATCCGGCATGTGCGAAGGCGGGCGCATCCGGCATCATCTGAAAAACAACCTCGGCGACGCNNGACACCTATTCCGGCCATGCGGACAAAAACGAACTGAAGACCTACGTGCAGAAGCTCACCGGCGACATAAAGAAGATCGTCTGCATCCACGGCGAGGAAAAGCAATGCCTCGCCCACGCCGAGACCCTGCGCGCCATGAAACCGAAAGCCGAAGTCATCGTGCCGTCATACAAACAGGTCGTGGAGATTTGAAGCTCGTGGCGTTCTACCAAAGCCAAAGTTGAAGATGGTTTTTGCGCCCAATCATCTTCCCCCCGCATTTTTGAATTATTCCCCTGCGCACCGACACTTTTTCTCTTCAACCGGAGAATTTCCCCCAAATTTTTTATGATTGTCCCCTTTGAATTTACTGTTCTCCCCATAAATTTTACTGT
>PKZR01000459.1 GCA_003133815.1 Limisphaerales bacterium
CAATCGTAATCGGCTCGCCTTTTGTAATGCCACCTGTCACCGGATGAATATTTAAACCAAGAACATGATCAAAATCCAAAATTGCAACACGGAAGCCGATCAGACAACCGTCACCAATCCGTATGTTGTTATTGCACGAAATGGTAAAATCATTCCCTATGGCCGTGCCGCGTCCGATGGAGATTTTGGCCGAACGGTTTGCGATGGGGATGAACACCCAGCCGTTTGCCCCGAGCTTCACGTCGTCGCCAATCGCAATCTGGCGCAGGTTCATGAGCGGCCAGCCGATCCCTTTGCCGACGCGCATGTTCCGGCCGGGCGAGAACCCCAGAATGCGCAACGGCAGCAGCCGGAGGGCGCTTGCCAGCCGGTGAACGATGGAGTGCAATGTCCGCAAAAATGATATCAACATTGTTACAATCTCATTTCAGGGGCCAAAATCATCAGGTGCAAAAAACCCGGGACGCCGTTTCTCCCGCTCAAAGGTTGCATCAGCCCTTTCTCCAGTAAAATTCGTGGGAGTCCGTCTGCAGGATGGCGTCATTGATTTTATGCTGTGCGCGGTAATCGGTGATGGCCTTGCGGCACGCCTCGACCGCGCCATAGTCATCAATGATCAGGAATCCCCCCTTGGACAACTTGGGATACAGGCTCGAGATGGCATCCATGGTGGATTCATACATGTCGCCGTCCAGCCGGAGAATGGCCAGCCTGTCAATGGGGGCCTTCGGCAGCGTGTCCTTGAACCAGCCCTCCAGAAAACGCACCTGGTCATCCAGCAGGCCGTATTTGGCAAAATGTTCCTTCACTTTTTCCAGCGAGACGGCCAGGTATTCCGGCTCATGCCAGTCCGCGCCCTTGTCGGCCGGATATTTTTCCGCATCCGGCGGCGGTAGCCCCCTGAACGAATCCGCCAGCCAGACCTTGCGGTCGCGAACGGCATGGGCCATGAGGATGGCCCTCATGAAAATCGAGGCCCCACCGCGCCATACGCCGGTCTCGATGAAATCCCCGGGAACCCCGTCGCGCAGCACGGTTTCGGCGCATTTCTTGAGGTTGTCCAGGCGCTTGATCCCGATCATGGTATGAGCAAATTCAGGCCAGATTTTCCCCTCCTCCCGGCTCTTGATGTCCACCGGCTCGTCCAAAACCAGGCGCAATTTGAACGGCTTGAGGAGGCCGAGGGCGGCGCCGGCAAGTATCCGCGTGAAGTTCTTGGGCGACCTCCTCGGGTCAATCGGGCGCGTTGTCTCGTCCCACATCGCGTGGGAAACGGTCATCTTCACCAGATACAGATATTTTTCACGGAGTTCCTCGTTGCCGGCAAATGCCCTGTCCTGACCGATGGCTGTCTCATTCATACACGGGTGATTCTTGTGGTTGGCTAAAACAGAACATGAATACCTTGCGGGAAACAAAGTGAATCAAATCATTTTTCAGCGGTTTCAATTGTTGAAAAATACTAGGTGGCGGCAAAGAAAGTGTCAACATGGACCGGCTTTGATGCTTTTCATTATCGCGTCCCACATCGCCCTGGCCCGCGCGTTCCAATCCCATTCCAAACCGGCGGCCAGCGCCTCTTTGCTGGTCTCGGCATATAGTTTTTCGTCGGTCAGCAGGCGATGGATGCAATCGGCCATGCCGGGAAAATCTCCCGGCGGCGCCTTGAGCCAGCCGCGCGGATAATAAACCCGCAGCGGCGGCAAATCAAATGAAACGCCCGGCAGCCCGCAGGCCAGCGCCTCCGCCGACGCCATGCCGCCCACCTCGAACACCGCCGGATAGACCACGACGCGCGCGGACTTAATAATTTTGTATTTCTCCACGCCGTCGCGGAAGCCGAAAAATTCCACGTTCTGCGCGATGCCAAGTTTCTCCGCCTTGGCCCTGCATTGCGCGTCGAGGGGGCCGGAGCCGATCATCGCGAGGCGGGCGTCCGGTTTCTTCGCCATTAAAATTTTCCACACATCCATCAGTTCCATTGGCCCCTTCTGCGGATGCAGGCGGCTGATGAACACGGCGTCAAACGTTTTTTCCTTTGGCTCTGGCACGCTTTGCGGGATGGTCAAGTCTACGCCGCCCATCACGGCATAAACGGATTCCGGCGAGCGTCCGTCGGCGATCATCGTGTCGCGGTCCTGCGGCACGGTGGTCAAAATCATCTCCGCCTCGCGCAAACAGCGCTTGTAAATCGCCTGCTGGAAGGGACGATACGCGGTGAACATCAAGCCGGGGCCGGGCTGGCTGGAAAACCATTTCGGCGCGAAGAAATAAAGCCCCACGACGAGCGGCGCGTCAGGAAAGCGCTTTTTCAACCGCATGGCCGGAATGCAGCTTGGATGAAATTCCGACGTGGCCATGATGAGATGCTTCTCATCCGGCGAGAATTTTATTTTCTCCACGCCGCGATTGCCCTTGAGCATCTGCATGAGCCACCAGAACAGGCGACCGTATTTTTTTAGATGGTCGGCGGGCCATGTGACGTGCTCGATGCCTTTCAGTTCAAACCAGTCGCAAAGTTGCTTCGCGCCTTCATTGCCATAAACCGTTACCTTATGGTCCTGGCTCCAGCGGCGGATGCACTCGACCATGATGCGGTCGCCGCCGCTCAAGGAAATCGGCGGCGGCACGATGGTGTTGGCGATCCAGTGGATGTGCATTGACGCCACAATCTAGCGGCAGAAAAGCGCCGGTGTCCACCGGCAAGTGATGGACGAGGCAGTGGCTGACAGCTAGACTTTGCGGACTCGTTTGCAAATGAAAAAAATTCTCGTCACCGGCAGCGACGGTTTGCTGGCGCATCAATTGAAACAAATTGCGCCGGGCGATTTTGAATTTCATTTCCTAGGCCGAGCGGAGTTCGACCTGCTCAATTCCGATCTCATGGCGCAGCGGCTGTCGGAATTGCAGCCGCAAGTCGTCATCAACACCGCCGCCTACAATCTCGTGGACCGCTGTGAAACCGAGCGCGAACTTTCATGGGCGGTCAACGCCACCGCGCCGCAGCAGCTCGCGAAATTGTGCGCCGGTAAAAACATCCGGCTCGTGCATTACGGAACGGATTACATTTTTGACGGCGCAAAAAAATCGCCCTACGCCGAAACCGACACGACGAATCCGCTGAACCATTACGCCGCCGGAAAATTTGCGGGCGAACAGGCGGTGCTTCGGGCATCGCCGGAAAATCTGGTGCTACGGACGAGCTGGGTCTTTGACTGGCATCCGGTGCAGACGAAAACGTTTATCCACACGGTTTTGAAAGCCGTGCGCGAAGGACGCACCTTGAAATCCACAACCGACCAGGTTTCCGTCCCGACATTCGCCTCAGATCTGGCGCAATGGACATTGGCATTGCTCCGGCAAAATGCAGGCGGATTGTTTCACGCGGTCAATGACGAGGGTGTGAGCCGCTTCGACTGGGCGAAGGTCATCTTGGAAGAATCTGTTCGCATAAAATTGATTTCCACCGCTCCGCCGGTCGAGCCGGTGTTGAGTTCGTTCTTCAGTTCCACGATGCGCCGACCGGATTACACCGTGTTGAGCAACACAAAGCTTTCAAAACTGCTTGGCCGCAACCCTGGTTCGTGGCGGGGCGGCCTGAGAAAAATGCTCGCACAAATGAAATGATTTGAGGTAACTTTCCGGCCCATGTCCACGGTCTGGCAACAAATTGAAGCATGCGGGATTTTTGAAATTCCCGGGCTACCGGGCGTGCGCGTGGAGGCGCTGCCGATATTCAAGGACGCGCGCGGCAGCCTGCACGAACTATTTCGCACGGACGAAATCCCGGCCAGTTTCAAGCCGCTGATGGCGTGCTCGTCGTGGTCGCACGCGGGCGTGACGCGCGGGCCGCACCAGCATGTGGGGCAGGATGATTATTTCACGTTCGCCGGGCCGTCGAATTTCACCGTCTATCTCTGGGACGACCGCGCCGGTTCCGCGCATGAAAAGAAAGGCTGGTTCATCCTGACCGGCGAACAGGCGCCGACACGCATCCACGTTCCGCGCGGCGTGGTTCACGCGTATCGCAACACGGGAACTGTTTCCGGCCTGGTCGTGACGGTGACAAGCCTGCTTTTTAAAGGCGAAGGCCGGCGCGAGCCGGTGGATGAAATCCGCCACGAACTGAATCCGGATTCACCCTACCAACCTCGCCAATCATGATCAAAGAACGCACGCATTGCCGCACCTGCGGCTCGCCCAACCTGAAGCTCATCCTCGACCTCGGCAAGACCGCGCTGGTGAACGATTTTCTCAAGCCGGAGGAAGTGGCCGGCTACAAAATCTCGCTGCCGCTGCGGGTGGTGCTTTGCCCGGACTGCTCGCTGGTGCAGCTTGGCGACACGGTGGATCCGAAAATCCTCTACTCGCATTATGCCTATGTCACGTCCACGTCCAAGACGATGGATACGCACCTGAACAAGATGATGACGCACCTGCTTTCGACGGCGCGTCTCGGCTCCGGCTCGAAAGTCCTGGAAATCGCCTCGAACACCGGCGTATTCCTGAAAAAATTCAAGGAGCAGGGCTGTGAAGTTCTCGGCATCGAGCCGGCGGGCAACATCGCCGATGTCGCACTCGCCACCGCGATTCCGACGCGCAAGGAATTTTTCAACGCGACCAATGCAAAACAATTGCGCGCGGAATGGGGCGCGGCGGACTTGATCCTGGGCCGCCACGTGTTCGCGCACATTGACGACCTGAAGGATCTTGTCGCGGGACTGGAGGCGGTTTCGCACGCGGAAACATTGATCGCGTTTGAAGTGCCCTACGTCGTGGATTTCTTTGAACACACGGAATACGACACGGTTTATCACGAGCATTTGTCCTATATTTCCGCCGCGTCCATCGAGGCGCTGGTGAAGGACTCGGCGTTCATGTTGGCACGCGTGGATCATTATCCGATCCACGGCGGCTCGATCTTGTTTCATCTGCGGCACCGTTCCTCCAAAGCGCAGCCCCATGCGAGCGTGGCACAGGCGTTGGAAAAGGAAAAATCCATGCGGCTGGCGGAACCAGCGACCTGGGAGGCCTTTGCACAACGCGTGAATCACATCCGCACGGAACTGCCCGCGCTGCTGCGAAAATTAAAATCACAGGGCAAGCGCATCATCGGCTACGGCGCGTCGGCGAAGGGGAACACATTGCTCAACACCTGCGGCATCACTACAAAGGAGCTGGACTACATTATTGACAATACGCCCTTCAAGCAGAACAAGATCGCGCCCGGCTCATGGATTCCGGTGCGCCCGCCGGAAATGCTGCTGACCGACCAACCGGATTACGCGCTGCTACTGGCGTGGAATTTCGCGCCGGAGATCATCAAGCGGGAGACGGAATTTCAAAAACGCGGCGGACGGTTCATCGTACCGATTCCGGAGCCAAAGGTTGTCGAGTCGGCGGCTTGAATAAAAATCATGCCTGCAGAAATCAGCCTGGTTATTTTGAACTATCAGGGCGAACCATGGCTGGGCCGCTGTCTGGAATCCATCTGCGCGCAGACAGCCGCTACGCGCCTGGAAGTAGTGGTGGTGGACAATTTGTCCACGGACAAATCCCGTGAAATCTGTGAAAGTTTCCGCACGCAGCTGCCGCATTTCCAGTTCATCGCCAACAAGGAAAACCTCTGGTATTGCGAGGGAAACAACGTGGGCGCGCGAGCCGCCAGTTCGCCGCTGCTTTTTTTCCTGAACAACGATGTCTGGCTGGAGCCAGATTGCGTGGAGCGACTGCTGGCCGCAGCCACAGACGATACAACCCCGGAAATTTTTGCGGCCCGCGTTCTCGATTACGCAAGCGACCACTATCAGGGTTTTGGCGCGCTCGGCTTTGACTGGCTGGGTTGCATGGTCGGTGTTCCAGACCATGACCGACCGCGAGAACTTTTCTCGGCCTATGGCTGCGCATTCGTGATCCGCAAAAAATGCTTTGAACGGGTTGGCGGATTCCCCGCCGAAGTGCAGGCTTACACGGATGAAATTGACCTGGCTTGGCGCGTCTGGATTTCCGGGGGAAGAATCGTCAGCGAACCGTCGGCCAAAGTGCATCATCGCGGGGCGGCGGCGGCCAACTCTGCGGGCGGCGAGCGATTGGTGGAATTTCGCACCAACGAATCAAAACGTTTTCTGGCTGTCCGCAACGGCATCGTTTTCTGGCACAAAAACGGGCGGCATATCCTGAGGTTGATGGTGTTGTCCCATCTTTTATTGATTGCCTGCGAAGCCGTGGTTTGGCTGGTGCTGGTGCGACGGTTCAGTTTTGTCCGGCGTTCATATTTTGCCGGGATCGCGGCGGCGTTCCGCATGGGATCGTCCACACGCAAATGGCGGGAGCGCAACAATCGGATTAGGCGGCATGGCGATTTCTGGATGTTGCGTTTCTTGCACTGGCGATTAAGCCGATGGGGCGAGGCCCGGTCGTGGCTGAAACTTGGCTGGCCAAAAGTGGATTGAAAACCTCATGTTCTTTTAAATTAAATGATGCTGGGCGAACCCATCCACCATAAAAATGGCGAGTCGCGTCACTCCGGTCATGTTGACTCTTCAAGACAGCCACTCTATGCTCCGCGAAACTTTTTCCCAGCGAATGCTGTGAACTGAATCATGATTTACGAAATTGAGATCACCTGGCGCACCCTCCGGCGGGAGGGATTCGGCCCGTTTTTCTGGCGGGCAGGCATTTATCTCCGGCAGCTTGCGAAGGGATTTTATTTTCTCTTCATCCCTCTGCCGCGCAGTCGGGATACCGGGGAGCTTGTGAATTTCAGCTTTCACGCGGCGGGCGGCCTGTTGCAGATGGCGCAAGCGCGCTCTGAAATCATGGGGCTCACCGGGCTTGTCCGCGAGCGCCAGCCCAAGACAATCGTTGAAATCGGCACCGCGCACGGTGGCACCTTGTTTTTGTGGTGCCGGCTCGCGCATCCCAACGCCACTATCATCAGCCTGGATCTGCCCGGCGGAATCCACGGCGGCGGCTACCCGTATTGGAAGACGATGATTTACCGGCGGTTTCCACTCGCCACGCAAAAATTGCAACTGTTGCGCGGCGACTCGCACAAGCCTGAAATGCTTGCGCAGCTCAAAAGCCTTTTGCCCGGGGACGGCAAGGTGGATTATCTTTTCATAGACGGCGACCATACTTATGAGGGCGTGAAGTCCGATTTTGACATGTATTCGGGACTGGTGCGCGAGGGCGGGCTGATCGCCTTTCACGACATCTGCAAACATCCGGAACAATTGAACTGTCATGTGGACCGCTACTGGCAGGAAGTGAAAAGTAAGTATCGCGCCAGTGAATTTGTCGAAGACCCGAACCAGGGCGGTTTTGGCATCGGCATCGTTGAAGTCGAAAAAAGCGGAGATTAAAATTTGATGAAAACCCAAAAAGGAGTTTCTGCGATCAACCCCGGCTGGCTGGCCGCCGGACTCCTTCTCGTCGTGCTCGTGCTGTTTTTCTGGCGCAGCTTCATGCCCGGCTACGTCCATTTTTCCAACGACGGCCCGCTGGCCCAGCAAAACTCCGCGTGGCTGCAGCTTCCCGGCGCCTTCACCGGCTCATGGGCCGACCTGAACGTCATCGGCTTCAACGGCGGAACCTACACCTTCAGCATCAGCGCGCTGATCAAATGGCTGCTGGGACCGGTCGGCTATTCCAAATTTTTCACCCCGGCCGCGCTGTTCATACTCGGCCTCGGGGCGTGGACCTTTTTCCGGCAGCTCAAACTCTCGCCGCTGGCCGCAATGCTCGGCGCGCTGGCCGCAATGCTCAACACCTCGTTTTTCTCGAACGCCTGCTGGGGCACGGCCGCCCAGCAAATTGCCGTAGGCATGGGGTTTTTTGCGCTGGCGCTCGTTGTCGCCAGCACCAGCGCGAAACCCTGGTTCATCCGATGGATACATCTGGCTCTGGCCGGCCTTTGCGTGGGCGTCAACGTGATGGAGGCTGCGGACATCGGGGCGCTATTAAGCATACTGGTCGCGGCGTTTGTTTTTTACATGTCGGTGACTGATGAGAACGGTACGACCAGCGGGAATTTTTTCAGCGGCGTCAGCCGCGTGGCCGTCGTGGCCGTTTTCGCCGGATTCATCGCACTGCAAGTGGTTCTTTCGCTGATTGGCACAAACATCCAGGGCGTGGCTGGAACGGCGCAGGACACGGAGACAAAAGCGAGGCAATGGGACTGGGCCACACAATGGAGCCTCCCAAAAAAAGAGACATTCAGCATTTTTATTCCCGGCCTGTTTGGATACAAAATGGACACGCCTAATTACATGCCTCCCTCCTTGCAGGACGCCTATCGCGGCGGAGCATATTGGGGCGGCCTGGGGCGCGACCCCGTGAACGACCGTTTCTTTGACAGCGGCGGTCAAGGTTCCCTGCCTGATCCACAATGGATCCGTCAGACCGGAAGCAATTATTACTGCGGAATCCTGGTGATTCTCCTCGCGGCGTGGACCGTCGCACAATCGTTCCGCCGAAAAAATTCCCCGTTCACTTCTTCGCAAAAAAAATCCATCTGGTTCTGGACAGCGGTCCTGTTTGCGTGCCTGCTGTTCGCATGGGGAAGATATGCGCCCTTTTATGCACTGCTCTACAAACTGCCGTATTTCTCCACCATCCGAAACCCGGACAAGTTCCTCATCTTTTTATCCTGGGCAGTTGTGATTTTGTTCGCCTACGGTATCCACGCGTTGAGCCAACGCCATCTGAACGGCACGGTTGCAAAATCCACCGGCCCGGCCACGCAGCCCAAAAACTGGTGGGCGAAAGCGGGCGGTTTCGACCGCATGTGGATTTTCTCCTGCGCCGCAGTCGTCGGCATCGGCCTGATTGGCTGGTTCGTCTATGCTTCAGAAAAACCAAACCTCATCCGTTACCTTCAAATGGTTCAAGCTCCCGGCGATGCAAACGACGTAGCCGCGTTCAGCATCAGGCAGTGCGGCTGGTTCGTTTTGCTTTTCACGCTGGCGGCGGGCCTTGTCGCGCTGGTCAGCGTCGGAGTGTTTTCCGGAAAACGCGCGAAGATGGGTGGATTTTTGCTCGGCCTCTTCCTCGTCTTTGATCTGGGCCGCGCCGACCTGCCGTTTGTCATCCACTGGGATTATTTCCAAAAATACGAAATCGGCTCGCTTAATCCCGTCGAGACTTTTCTGATGGACAAACCCTATGAGCACCGCGTCGCACGCCTGCCGTTCGAATGGCCGAAGCAGTTTGATTTGTTTAGCCAGATTTACGGCATCGAATGGACCCAGCAGCATTATCCATATTACAACATCCAGTCGCTGGACCTCATCCAAGGGTCGCGTTTGCCGGCGGACCTGACGGCATTTGAAGGCGCTTTGGCCGTTCGCGCCGACTCGGACGCATGGCTTTTCCCACGCCTCTGGCAACTGACCAACACGCGCTACCTCTTCGGCCCGGCGGGTTATCTCGACTTGCTAAACGCCCAGATTGACCCGGTACAGCATCGTTTCCACATCCTCAAGCGCTTCGACATTGTGCCCAAGCCAGGAATCACACAGCCGACGCGCCTCGAAGAACTGACCGCCGAACTGAATGACAACGGCCCCTATGCGCTCTTTGAATTCACCGGCGCGCTGCCCCGCGCCAAACTTTATTCCAACTGGCAGGCCAGCACCAATGACACGGCCAATTTGAAAATGCTCGCCGAAGCGAATTTTGATCCGGCCAAAACCGTTTTGATTTCCACGCCGCAAAAATACTTGACCGACATTGCAACGAATGAAAACTCCGGCACCGTAGAATTCAAAAGCTACGCGCCGAAGGACATTGTATTCAACGCGAATGCCACCTCCCCTTCCGTCCTGTTGCTCAACGACCGATACGATCCCAACTGGCGCGTGACTGTGGATGGAAAACCAACTGACCTGTTGCGCTGCAATTTCATCATGCGCGGCGTTTATCTGACGCCTGGCGCACACATCGTGGAATTTCAATTCAGCCTGCCGAACAAGCCGCTTTACGTCACCTTGTCGGCCATCGGCGTCGGAATTCTTTTGTGCGGCATACTTTTTGTTGCAAGTCGCCGCCCGAACACGACGTCAGTTCAACGCGTCTGACAAAAACTACAAATTTGTCGGATGATCAAGAAATTCCCAAGTCACCTTGAATTTCCTTGAAATCTCCGACGCGAGCGCCTTCACACCAAACGTCTCCGTCGCGTAATGGCCCACGTAGAAAACATTCAGCCCAAGTTCTTCCGCCAACGCATAAGTCCAGTGCGGGCCTTCGCCGGTAATGAAAGTGTCCACGCCCTCAACCGAGGCGAGTTTCAAATCACCTCCTGCACCACCGGTCACGACACCGATACGCTCGCAGATGTCTTTGCCGCCTGGAATGATTTTTGGTTTTGCGCCGGTCGCGCGCTCCAGCTCGACCGCCAGTTCCGCACGGGAAATTTTGGCGTGCGATTGAAAGCCGATGGTTTGTCCATGGGTTTCAAAAAACGGCTTCAGCTTTTTCAATCCGAGCGCGGCGCAAAGTTGCGCGTTGTTTCCGAGTTTGGGATGCGCGTCGAGAGGCAGGTGTGAGCTGTAAACCGCCAAATTATTTTCTATCAGCAATTTTAACAGTTCGTAATTTTTCCCCGTCCACGGCTGTCGCGGACTCCAGAATAATCCGTGATGCACAATCAACAAATCCGCCTTCGCAGCAACCGCCAGTTTTGCCGTGGCAAGACTTGCGTCCACGGCGGCGGCGATTTTTTCGACCGCGCCGGAATTCTCCACCTGCAATCCGTTCGCTGAGCCATCGTAATCGTCGAATCCACGCGTGTGAAGAATTTTGTCGCAATGGACGACGATATTTTGGAGCGAAGCGTTCGGCATGGCGCGATGAAAACAAATTTTTTATAAACTGCAAAGCCTGAAGCGCGTGAAAAATTTTCATCCCGCTTGTTGCTTTCTGCGTGTGGAGTTTTATAGTTCGCTCGTTTGAACCATTGAGATGAGCAATCCGAACAATGACGCGCCTGCATGGAGCATCGAATCCGCCCGCGCGCTTTACAACATAACCCGCTGGGGTGCGAAGTATTTTGACATCAACGACACCGGCCATGTCGTCGCCAAACCGTTGCAGGACGCCGGCGCGACCGTGGACCTCACCGACGTGATTGAGGAGGCGAAAGGCCGCGGGTTGAAATTTCCTTTGCTGATCCGTTTTCAAGACATTTTGCGGCATCGCGTCGAGGCCATCAACAAGGCATTTCAAAATTCCATCGCGGAGTTTAATTATCAGGGAAAATATCGCGGCGTGTTTCCGATCAAGGTGAACCAGTTGCGCGAAGTCGTGGAGGAAATTTTGGACGCGGGCAAGCCGTTTGAGTTCGGCCTCGAAGTCGGCAGCAAGCCGGAATTGTTCGCCGGCCTCGCGCTGCAAAACCAGCAGGGCTGCCTCATCGTTTGCAACGGCTACAAGGATTCCGAGTTCATCAAGATGGCGCTGCTCGGCATCAAGCTCGGCAAAAAAGTCATCATGATCGTCGAGAAACTCGAGGAATTGAAACAGATCATTTCCGTTTCGCGGCAGCTTGGCGTCGAGCCGCTCATCGGCATCCGCGCGCGGTTGTTGAGCAAGGGCGCGGGCAAATGGGCCGAGAGCGGCGGTGAAAACGCGAAGTTCGGCTTGAGCACCGTCGAGCTTTTGACGGCGACGGAATTGTTGAAGGCGGAAAATCTTGGCCATTGCCTGAAACTGCTGCACTTTCACATCGGCTCACAGGTGCCGGACATTTTGACCGTAAAAAAAGCGGTTCAGGAAGCTGCGCGTTTTTACGCGAAGCTGAACAAGATGGGTTTCCCGATTGAGTTTGTGGACGTCGGCGGCGGACTCGGCGTGGATTACGACGGCTCGCGCAGCGCGTTTGATTCTTCGACAAACTACACTTTGCAGGAATACACGAACGACATCGTTTATTACATCGCCGACGTTTGCAACGCCGAGAAAGTGCCGCACCCGACCATCATCAGCGAAAGCGGACGCGCCATCGTCGCGCATCACAGCGTGCTGATCGTGGAAGTTTTTGGCGCGATTGAAAAAATCCGTCCGGGCGACGCCTTCAAATATGGCGACAGCGAACACGCGCTCGTGAAGGAACTGCTCGACATCAAAAAAAATCTCTCGAAGGCGAACAAGCTTGAGGCGTTTCACGACGCGCAGGAACGCAAGGAAGACGCGCAGCAGATGTTTGCGCTCGGCATGCTCGATTTGCCGGACAAGGCGCGCATCGAAAATCTTTATTGGGAGATCAGCCAGGAAGTCGTCACAAGCTTTCGCGGCCAAGCGTATGTGCCGGAGGAAATCCGCAAGCTCGAAGACACTCTCGCCGACCAATACCTTTGCAATTTTTCCGTATTCCAGTCGCTCCTCGATCACTGGGCGCTGGGACAATTATTTCCCATCATGCCGGTCTCGCGCTTGAACGAACGCCCGACGCGCGAGGCGACGTTGGTGGACATCACCTGCGATTCGGACGGACAGGTCAACAAATTCATTGACCTGCGAGACGTGCGCGACACTTTGCCGCTGCACGAACTGGTTGCTAATGGCAACGGCAAACCCGAACCGTATTTCATCGGATTTTTTCTGATGGGTGCTTATCAGGACATCATGGGCGACCTGCACAATCTTTTTGGCCGCGTTAACGAAGTCCACGTCTTCCTCGAACCCGACGAGCCGACCGGCTATTACATCGAGGAAGTCATCGAGGGCGACACCGTCATCCACTCGCTCACCGCCGTGCAATACGACGAGAACGAACTCAAACGCCAGATGAAGGCGCAGATGGATGAAGCCATCAAATCCGACCGGATGAAACCGTCCGAAGCCATGCGCCTGCTGGATGATTACGAACGCGGTCTCAAGGCTTACACTTATCTTTCATTTTGACCGAATCGCAAAATCCATACGCCCGAAGTGACGCCGAACTGCTCCGCTCGCTCGGCAGGCTCGCCCGCGGATTGTCCGCGCTTTTCTGGGGACTGCCTGCGGCGTTGATTGTCTGCGCGGAAACAGCGCGCATTGAATTGCTCAAGCCAATTGGAATTGTCCCCGCGATCGCGGCAAACGCGCTGCTGCTGTTCGGCCTCTGGCAGATGGGCAGCTTCCAAAAACAGGAACGCCCTTGGCGCAACGCGCTCGACCGCGCGAAACTGCTCGGCCTCGTCAACCTCGGCCTCTGCCCGTTTTTATTTTTTGAAAATAAAATGCCGGACCAGCTTTTTTTCCGCGCGGCGGTTTTCGTGCTTGTTTTGTCAGGGCTGCTTTTTTTGTTCAACCTTAACTTCGTCATCAAACAGCTTGGCGCAATGCTGCCTGACGAAACTTTGCGCCAGGAAACGCGCCAGTTCACCGTACTTAACCGCTGGCTGCTCGTCGGCTGGGTGACATTCCTTGCAGCTTCAATTGCCATTCCTCAGACTCTTGATTTGGGCGGACAATTTCATCTGCCTGAAAATTTCGACCCGAAAATTTTATTTTTGCTGCAACACGTGGAAACCGCCGTCCTGCTTTTCCTCGGACTCGCGCCTCTGGCCATCACCATGGCGCTGATCTGGAAAACCAAGGAAACCATTCTCGACAGCGTTTTTGGCTCGCNNGTTCACGGATAATTCAACGCTGCCCGTGAAGATTTCGCGCAAGGTTCTCAACGATATCTTGCGCTCGCCCAAGACCGGACAACCCGCGTTGCAATACGGCATCACCGCCGGAGAAATGAATCTGCGTACGCTCACCGCCAAGCACCTGCAAAAGCTCGACGGCGGACACGACAGCGCGCATTCGCCGGAGCACGTCATCATCACCGGCGGCTCGCAACAGTTGCTTTACATGACGCTGGAAGCGTTGTGCGACGAAGGCGACATCATTCTCGTCGAAGACCCGACCTATTTTGTCTTCTTGAGCATCCTGCAAAGCCGCGGCATCAAAGCGCGCGGCGTAAAGCTCGAACGCGACGGCATTGACCTCGCGCATTTGGAAAAAGTTCTGGAGCAGTTGAAGAAATCCGGCGAACTGCGCCGCGTGAAGGCGCTTTATCTTGTCACCTATTTTCAAAACCCGACCGGCGCGACCACTTCGCTCGCGAAAAAGGCCGCCACGCTGAAGTTGTTGAAGAAATACGAGCGCGCCGCCGGCCATCCGCTGTATCTGCTCGAAGACGCCGCGTATCGCGAACTGCGCTTTGACCACGGCGCGGACGTGCCGACCGCCCTCACGCTGCCCGGTGCGGCGGAGCGCGTGATCTACACCGGCACTTACAGCAAGCCCTACGCGCCCGGCGCGCGAGTCGGCTTCGGCATTTTGCCGGAACCGATTTTCACGACCGTCCAGCGCATCAAGGGCAACCACGATTTCGGCTCGGCGAATTTGTTGCAACAGCTTCTCGCGGGCGCGCTGGCGTCCGGGCTTTACGACAAGCACGTCGCCAAGGTGCGGAAGAATTATTCGCGCAAGGCCGCCGTCATGAAACAGGCGCTGGCGGAACATTTTCCAAAAAGCGTGGAGATTTGGGAATCCGGCGGCGGACTTTATTTCTGGGCGCGATTGCCGAAGGGAATTTCCGCCGGCGTGAAATCAAAAGTGTTTCAATCGGCGCTGAAGAACGACGAGCTTTACGTTCACGGCGAGCTGTGTTACGCCGACGATCCGTCGCGCAAGAAGCCCGACAACGAGATGCGCATCAGCTTCGGCAGCGCC
>PKZR01000198.1 GCA_003133815.1 Limisphaerales bacterium
ACACCGCTGTTGACAGCACCGGGCGAAATGACGATGGCCTGGACCAGCGCGTTGCTTGTCAGATTGAACGCGCCGGTATAGAGCGTTGAACTGGTGGTCGGTGATGTACCATCCAGCGTATAATAAATCGAAACGCCCGCCGTCGAGTCGGACAGAGTCACGGTTACAGAATTGGTGAATGCGCCGCCCGCTGGCGAAATGGTCGGCGCATTCAGGAAAATCGACGGGCCATAAACCGAAAGCGCGAATTCCGCGCCGACATAAACTTTGCCGCTGGTGACGACCGGCGCGGTCATCTTCACCGCGCCACCGGGGTGGTCGCGCGTCGAGTTTTGGCTGGAGTTATACAATTCCAACGCGAGGTTCGTCGCGTTGTAGGCGTGCAACACCGCTGGGCCGCTGCTGGCGTAGGCTCCTGGATCGGTCGCCCAGACAATGGCGTTATTAGTGCCGTTGGCCGAAACCACCGGCGAACCGGTGAATGCGCCGAGGGTAGTGGATGAGGTGGATTGCGGCGTGGATACGATCACGCCATTGGTGATGATGAACGCGCGCACCTTGTCCGTCTTGCCCGTGTAAAAAATCCGGTTGTTGAAATAGGCTGGTGTCGCGTAACTGCCGCCGCCGCTAATTGCGCCGATGACGGGCTGGACGATCTGGCTGTCATTTCCATTAATTCCATCGGTGCCGTTGTAATGTCCCATGGTGTCACGATTCAGCAGATAAATTGTCCCCTGCTTGCCCGCGCCCACCAGCAGATGCGGATACGTCGCGCTCCCCGCCGAATCCGGCAGCAGCATCGGCGCGCCCGATCCGAGATCGGTGTCGCCATTTGCGAGGGTGAGCTGGTTGTAGGGAGTAAAATAGTCCGACACCGCCAGCCCGTTCGTCGTTGCCAGCTTCACAAAACTGTCGGCGTAATCACGACCTCCGGAATTTACATCGAACGTCCCGTTGGCGGTTTCAAAATACAGGTTGGTGTTGCTGTCAACGACCAGTCCGCCGCCGCCCATCCACAGTGCGCCCTGTGTGTTGTTGGGGTTGGTGTTGTAGGTGTAGTTGGCCAGTTGCGTCAGATTGGTCGCGTTAAAACCAATGAGCCAGCCGTGATAGGGCGTAATGTCCTGATAGCTGCCGTAACACGCATACAACATGCCGCCGGCCAGCGTCAGCGCGGGCCGCGCTGCATGATCCTGTGCGATAAATGACACGACGCTGCCGTTGCCGTCCGAAGCTGTTCCCGCAATGGAGGCCGCCACCAAGACCGGACTGTAAGAGCGCTCGTTTCCGTTCGTGATGTTCAACGCATGAATCAGGTGTTTATAAACACCGTTCGTCACGATGCCGGTGTCCAGATAAATCGTGCCGGTCACCGGATCAATGACCGGCGTTCCCGTGATGCCAATGTTCGACGGGTTCATGTCGCCATCCGGTTTGTAGCCGACTGCGGTGTAGGAAACGGGCGTGCCCAGGTTGGTTTCCCACAGCAACCCGCCGTTTGCCCCGGAGTTGCTGTCGGCATCGAAGGCATAGACCGTATTGTTTTCGGTGGCGACGAAGACGACATTATGCACGCCTTGTCCTGGAACGGTCAGATTGGTCATGATCAACGGCTGGGCATAAACATAGCCGTCCACCGCGTAGGTGAATAATTTTCCGAAGTTGGTGACGTTCACGTTCGCCAGCGTCAGCAGCGTTTCGTTCGTGTTCTGGCCTTGGCGCGTGTTGTCGTAATGGAACGTGGTAACCGGCACACGTGTCAGCGCCAGCGTGACAAATGATTTTGACGGCGATCCCCATGTGACGCCCGCCGAATTGGAGGCCGACGCGCTGAAATAATAAGTGGTGTTGCCCGCGAGTCCGGCCAGTTGTGGAGAGAATGCTCCGTTTTGCACACCCAGGGAAACCATGTTCGTCCACGCCGCCGGATTCATCCCGCCGTCGTTGGTGCCGTAATATAGCCGGACGGTCGGTGCGTCATTACCCGTCGAGAGCACCTGGCCGTTGAGCGTTGCAAACGCGGAGTAAATTGAAGTAGCGGGCAGATTCGTCACCGTCGGCGGCATCACCATCTGCGTCGTGAAATTTTTTGAAGCCACATCCCACGCGACGCCCGCCGAGTTCGAGGCCGACGCGGCAAAATAACAAGTCGTGTTTCCCGTCAGATTGGAAATCGCGGCGGCGAACGTTCCGGTTTGCAAACCGAGCGAGCGGCCGGATGTCCACGCCGCCGGGTTTGTCCCGCCGTCCGTAGTGCCGTAATAAATTCTTACCGTCGGATATTCGCCGCCCGTGGAAAGCAGCTGGCCGTTCAAGGTCGCGGAAGTTCCCGTGATGTTCGATGCTGGCAGGTTCGTCACCACCGCGAGGTTGGTCGCGCCGCTGGCGTTGTAGTGCAGCACAACCATGTTGCCCAAGGTGACGACCACATACGAACTGGAATTGGCCGGCGGCGGCGCCAGCCAGAGTGGCGCCGGGTTGAAACTGCCCGATGTGCTCGCCGAACCGCCGGTCAGCTTGAACAGCGTGTAATCCGTATTTGCATCCAACGTTGCGCCGCAGTTGATACCGACATTGACGCCGCCGCAATTCAAGACACTGCTTGCGCCGTTCAAAATTATCTGGTCGTTGCCGCCGCCCGTCGCGCTGCCGCCCAAGTAAAAATCCGCCGCTCCGCCCGGATTGTAAGTAAGGTTGCCGCCGATGGTGTTGGTCGCGCCATTGATGCCGGGCAGCGTTTTGCCGCCCACCAACACGCTGCCCGCGATGGAGCCAGTGCCGCCCAACACCGCGCCGCTGCCGACCGTCACCGTATTCGTCCCCGTGCCGCTGCCACTGGTGTTGTTGACCAGCAGCGTTCCGTTGCTTACCGTTGTCCCGCCGCCATAAGTGTTCGCGCCGGTCAACTTCACGATGCCGCCATGCGCCGCGTCCCCGACCGTCACGCCCGCCGTCGCGTCCGAGCCGTTGGCAAGAATGTTGCCCTTGAAATCCACCTCGCCGCCCGTCGCCGCCACCAATTTCACGCTCTTGCCCTTGTTGGACGTCAAACCCAGGATGATTGGGTTGGCGTAGGTGTTCGTCCCGCTCGTGTTCTGTCCGCCAATCGTGAACACCCCGCCGTTCATAAATCCAACGTCGCCGTCCGAAACATAGTTGGTCATCTTCGCGTTGACCGTCAATCCGCCGGTCGAAAAACTGGCGTCGCCCAGATACACCGCCGCGTTAAAATTATTATTGGCTGTCACCATCACTCCGGCGGGCGCGCTGTAACCACTACCAGAAAATGGACTGGTCGCCGCGCCCAGAATAAACCAGCTTTGGGTCAGGCCGGTCCCGGTTGTGTTGTTGGTCAGCGCACCGTTGTTGTCCAGAACCATGGTTCCATTGGCCACACAATACTTGTAGGCATCAGCCGTGGCATTGGCACTTGACCAGAGCACAGAATGTCCTTGCAACGTCGCCGTCGTGCCACCTGTGACATATAAAACGCTGCTGCCATTGGAGACGTTGGTCAAATTTCCAGTAACGGTGATGTTGCCTCCGCCCTGCAGGTTCAGCCACTCGCTCCAGTTGCCCGACTGGAAATTGCCCATGGTCACCGCCGGGCCGCCGGCCGGGGCGTTGATGGCGAGTTCCACATACGGATTGTGCCCCGTCGTCGTCCCGATAATGTTTCCCAATGCCAGCGTGTAGGTGCCGCTGCCTGTCACATTGACGATGCTGTTGGCGCTGGCGGGAAATGTCAGTGTGTTGGTCAGCGACAATGTCTGGCCGGTGACACCGGCGGTTGCATTGCTGACATCAAAATTCAACGTGTCCCCCGTATTCGCCAGTGTCAGGCTGGTCGGTGTGAATAGGCTGCTAGCATCGGCCCGCAGTTGCAGCGTTGAACCGCTGTTCAACGTCAGTGCGCTCCCCTTCACCGCGTTGATGTTGGCCAGTTGCAGGATGGCATTGTTGGTCACAGGTCCCGTGACTGCGGAATTGTTGCCGGAGAGAATGAGCGAGCCGGTGCTGACCGTCGTTGCACCGGTGTAATTATTGTTGCCCGTTAGTATGATTGTCCCGGTCGAGCCCGCAGTCGTGAATCCACCCGTGCCGCCGATGGTCGAGGTAATGGTGAATGTCTCGCCCGCCACATCCGTGCTGAGTCCCGCGTGCATGGTGCTAATCCCGTTCAATGTGATGCCGCCCGCCAGGGTTCCCGCCGCTGCCGCTGTGTTGATACCGTTCGGCTCCGTCAACTCATTGGTGGAACCGTTGTCCAAGATCAGGCTTGCAATCGTGATGGTGGCCGCCGTCTTGTCGCGCAGGGAGCCGCCAGTTTGAACCTCCAGCGAAGTGCCTGCAAACGTGGCCGCCGTGGCGTTCAGTGGCGTGCGCAGCAAATTTGTGCTGGTCTGATATGCATTGCCCGCCGCCGGCGCGGCACCGCCCGTCCAGTTCAGCCCAGAATTGAAGCTTGACGTATTGATGGCGTCGGAGGCGTCCATCACGATGGTTGCACCGCGCGTAAGTCCCGCACCAACGAACAGGATAAAACCAGCCAGGATAATTCCTTTCAAGGTTTGAGCCTTCAAAACCGGGTTAAACCCATGCCTGCGATGATTGAGGGAATGGCAATGGACAAGGCGCGCTTCGAGGATTGCAGTCATTGGCAGGTTGGATGACTATACGGCATTCATTTTCACTAATTCGGATTGTCAGCAAACATAATACCTCTGGACTGATACTTTTCAAGGTCGTTTTGCGTCAAAACAGGGAAAGTCCCGCTGGCAATTTCAATAATGTCGTGGATAATTGTCCCCATGAAAACACATTTTCGTCAGATGCTTGCAGCCACGGTTTGTTTGAGCGTCCTTCTTTTGTGGGTTGCCCCTGCCAGCAGCCAGTCGAACGGCTACCACATCTTTGTCTCCAACGAACACTCCGGCACCGTCACCGTCATCAACGGCGCGGACTTCACCGTCACCACCACCATTCCCGTCGGCAAACGTCCGCGCGGCATCCACGCCAGCCCGGACGGAAAAATCGTCTATGTCGCGTTGAGCGGCACGCCGATTGAAGCGCCGCCCACTCTCGACACCAATGGCAACCCTATTTTTGTGAAAGGCCACGACGATGACGACGATGACAACGCCAAATCCGACAAGGCCGCCGACGGAATGGGCATCATTGACCCCGTGCAAGATAAATTCCTGCGCAAAATCCCCGTCGGCTCCGACCCTGAACAATTTGCCCTCAGCAAGGACGGCAAACGCATTTATATCTCCAATGAGGACGTTGGAGCCGCGACCGTTCTTGAGACGGACACGGGCAAAAATTTGACCTTCATCCCCGTCACGCGCGAACCCGAAGGCGCGGGCGTCCGGCCCGATGGAAAAGTTTTCTACATCACCTGCGAAACCGGCGGCGACGTCTTCGCCATTGACGCGGAAACTTTCAAGATCATCGGGCATATCGTGGTTCATCCGCGTCCGCGCAGCATCGCGTTTCTGCCGGATGGTTCACGCGCGTTCGTCCCCTCTGAATCCGTCGGCGAATTGAATGTGATTGATACGGTGAACCAAACATTGCTCAAGGTCATCACTCTGCCCAAAGGCTCGCGACCGCAGTGCGTTCTGGTTTCGCCGGACGGCAAAAAAGTTTATGCCAGCACTGGTCGCGGCGGCAAGGTGGTCGTCGTGGATGCGAACACTTACGAGGTGCTCAACACGATCCCCGTCGGCAAGCGCCCGTGGGGCATCACGTTTTCGCCGGATGGAAAATACCTGTTCGCCGCCAACGGCCCGTCGGACGACGTTTCCGTCGTTGACCTCGCAACGGAAAAGGAGGTTGCCCGCGTCAAATCCCCCGGCAGCCCCTGGGGCGTCGTCGCCGTGCCGGACTCGCAATAAAGGTTTCGCGCGACGAAGCGGCTTATGGGCGAAGGACGGAACGAACGTTGTAACAGCCTATCTGAGAATTCATTTGGATCGAATCATCCTCGTCGTCATCCTCATCCTAATTCTCAAAAAATCTGCCAAAACTGAGGATGAGAAAGAAAAGTCAGATTCTGATTTTTCAGACATGCTATAAAATCTCCGTTTTGCCGTCGCCTGACGCTGCGCCTGGCGATGGATCCTTACGGACGGCCACCATCAGTCGGCGCAGCGCGCCGACCCTACCTTGAAAAACCACGGAATTGACTGCAAAAAGATAGTTGCCGATTGTTGTGGCTATTCCGGCGAAAGGGGCGATACTGACGGTGTCTGTTAGATAGCTTGTTTCTTTCAAGGCATGGTAATCCTCAAGTGAACTTGTTTCAGTGATGATTTTAGACCCGGTTTTCGGGAACAGTCTGTGGAAAGCGCCGGTTTGTCGGACAGTTAATTATCACATGAGCAATAAATTATTTGTAGGAAATCTTTCCTTCAACGCCACCGAAAACACCCTGAACGACGCGTTCGCCGCGTTCGGCACGGTCACCGAAACCAACCTGATGATGGACCGCGAAACCGGCCGTCCCCGCGGGTTTGGCTTCATCACCATGAGCTCCGCCGACGAGGCCCAGAAGGCCATCGCCGGAATGAACGGCAAGGAAATGGACGGACGCGCCCTCACGGTCAATGTCGCCAAGCCGCGTGAAGAACGCGCACCCGGCGGTGGCGGCGGTGGTCGTCGTGAATACGGCGGCAGCGGCGGCGGTCGCCGTTATTGAGCGCCAGTAAGTTTTCGCAGCGGGGCCTGGAGAAATCCAGGCCCCGCTTTTTTGTTTTTCAAATCAAACTTTTCAGATGGCAGGGATGGCGCAGATTTTAAATTGTGGTGGAGGCACGGTTCATTATCATTCCTCGCATAACCCAATTTTTGAATAATGAAAAAATTTCTGCGCTGTCTTGTTTTGTTGCTGGCGTGCTGGATGATTCTGCCGCGCGCTGGCGCCGGGCTCGCCAACCACGCGCTCGATATTTACTGGAACGACGTGGAAGGCGGCGGTGCAACGCTGATCGTGACGCCTGCGGGCGAATCCATCCTGATTGACGCGGGCAATCCGGGCAGCCGCGATTCCGGGCGCATTTTCAAGACGGCGACGGAGGTTGCCGGGCTGACAAAGATTGATTATCTCGTCACGACGCACTTTCACGGCGACCATTACGGCGGCGCGGCGGATCTGGCGGCGCTCATCCCCATCGGCCATGTCATCAACAACGGCGTTCCCGATTCCGACCCGGACCAGCCGCCGCGTGACAACGACACGGGCTGGCAGGCGCGCATCAAGCCGTATCACGATTTCAAGGCGGATTCCCGGAGCATCATCCATCCCGGCGACCTCATCCCGCTGAAACAAACCGACGGCGCGCAGAAGCTGACGTTGCGCTGCGTGGCGGCGAAACAGAAATTTGCCGCGCCGCCGCCCGGTGCGGGGCAGAATCCGCTGGACGGCCAGGGCGTCCAGCATCCGTATGACACATCGGACAACAAAAACAGCATCGCACTGGTGCTCGACTATGGGCCGTTCCGATTTTTCGACGGCGGCGACCTGACGTGGAACGTGGAGGCCGAACTGGTCTGCCCGACCAACCGCGTCGGGAAGGTGGATGTCTACCAGGTGGATCATCACGGGCTGGACTTGAGCAACAATCCGCTGATTGTCCACAGCCTTGAGCCGACGATATCGGTGATGAACAACGGCCCGCGCAAAGGCACGGCCAAGTCCACCATTGACGCGCTCAAGTCGTCGCCCGGCATCCAGGCCATGTATCAGATGCACAAGAACGTCCGGGCCGACATCGAGGACAACACGACGGACGATTTGATCGCGAACGTGCCGGAACAATGTAGCGGCAATTACATCCAGCTCACAGTCTGGCCTTCCGGCAAATTTTACACGGTCACCATCCCGGCCACCGGATATACGCGAACCTTCACGACGCGCCTGACAAAGTAGTCCCAGATTCTGCCCGGAATCAGCGGCGCGACACGAACGGATTGCCCTTGATGTAAAACCGCAGATGCCGCTTCGCCCAATGCTTCGCATAATCCACTCCGATGCGCGGGCGTTTGATGATTGAAAATGATTCCGCTTCATCCGGCTCGGTGATGAAAAAATCGTCGCTCAACAAATCGTGGCCGTTGAGTTCCCTGTCAATTTCAATCGCACGGCAAAGCAAACCCGGCCCGCAAGTGCGGCCTTCGATATTTTTCACCGGTTCAATCGCGCGCAGCAAAACCGCCGACGCATGGCCTTCGCGCTCCGTGACGACGTTCATGCAGAAATACATTCCGTAAATGAAATAGACGTAGGCAAAACCCGGCGGCCCGAACATTATTTTCGTGCGTTCGGTCAATCCGCGCGCCGAATGCGCCGCAAGGTCGTGCGGGCCGAGATACGCCTCGGTCTCCACAATTTTCCCGACGCGCCGGATGCCGCGCGATTTGCGGACGAGAAATTTCCCAAGCAATTCCCTCGCGACGACAATCGTGTCACGGTCATAAAATGTGCGCGGCAACTTTTGCATGGCGGAATGATACCAAAAGCGCTAAGGAGACGCTGATTTAA
>PKZR01000339.1 GCA_003133815.1 Limisphaerales bacterium
TGCACGCGCGCGCATCCAGTTGAGACTTCTCGCACAGATAACCGGCTTCCGTGTCGAAAACCTGGCCGCCGCACTTGGGACATTTGCCAACGACTTCCTTGCCGGTGAAATCAATCTTCGGCATCGGCTCGCGCGGCGTGCCGTCCTTCGCCTTGCCCTTCTTTTCGCGCGGCGCGAACTCGAACGCCGTGCCGCCATCCTTCAAGACAAGGAATGCCTCGAACTTGCGATTGGTCTTCTTCGAGACAAATCCCTTGAGCAAATCAGTCTTGCCCTCGTTGAGCAGCTTGACAATCTGCGCCGGTTCCATGGTCTGCTGCAAAATGATCTTGCCGGTGCGAAACTTGCAGGTCTTGTCAGGGCCGGTCGCCTTCTCGCACATGTAATTCATGCCGGCGTCGAACACGCGCGCGCCGCACTTGGGGCATTTGCCGAGCGGCTCCTTGCCGGTGAAATCAATCGGCGCGGAATCCTCGCCTTCCGCATTCTTGTCGTTGCCAAAGTCAAACTCCGGCTTGAACTCCGCGCCCATCTTGATGATGGCCGCGAAGGGAAATCCCTGCTTGCTGCGGAAACCTTGCAGCGGACCGACCGTGCCCTTGCTGATGAGTTCCTCGACCTCGGAAATTTCCAACTGCCGGCTCGCCACAATCTTCCAGAGCGCGAAATCGCACTTCTGGCACTGGAATTTTTTGTAGTTCTCCAGAATCTCGCCGCCACATTTCGGGCACGGCACGTTGAGCTTGCCGTAATCGCCCGGCACCGTGTCGCTCTCATGCAGCTTGGCCTTCGCCACGATGTCGCGCGTCGCATCGGCGATCTCTTTCATGAAATCGTCGCGCTTCATTTTGCCGCGCGCCATCAGGTTCAATTTAAATTCCCACTCGCCCGTCAACTCGGGCGAACAAAGCTGCGGAATCTCCAGACCGCGCAAAAGCGTGATGATCGAAAACGCTTTGGCGGTCGGCTGCAATTCGCGGCCATTGCGCACAACGTATTTTTCCCAAATCAAACCTTCGATGATGGTCGCGCGCGTCGCGGGCGTGCCCAGACCCTTGTCCGACATCGCCTCGCGCAATTCTTCATCGTCAATCAATTTGCCCGCGCCTTCCATCGCGCCGAGCAACGTGGCTTCGGAATAGCGCGCCGGTGGTTTAGTGACGTTCGCCTCTACTTCGACCTTCTCGGTCTTGACGGGTTCGTTCGGCTTCACCGGCACGAGGTTGGGTGTCTCGTCCGAATCCGCCTCCTTGCCATAAACCGCGAGCCAGCCCGCGTTCACCATCACCTTGCCCTCGCTCTTGAACGGCTCGTTCTCGACGCGCGTGATGCGCGTGGTCACCAGAAATTCCGCCGCCGGATAAAAAATCGCCAGAAAGCGCTTCGTGACGAGGTCGTAAAGTTTCTGTTCCGGCTCGCTCAGATGTTTCGGCGCCACCGTCGTGGGAATGATCGCAAAGTGATCCGACACTTTCGCATTATTAAAGACGCGTTTGTTCGGGCGCACCCAGCCGTTCTTCAAAATGGTTTCCGCCGGCGTGCGGTAATTCGTGTCCGCCAGCATTCCCAGCGTCGTCTTGACCGTCTCGAGATAATCCTCTGGCAGCGCGCGCGAATCCGTTCTCGGATACGTCAGCACCTTGTGCTTCTCATAAAGCGCCTGCGCCAGGCCAAGCGTGTTCTTAGCGGAGAAGCCGAACCGTCCGTTCGCCTCGCGCTGCAATGTCGTCAAATCATAAAGCGCCGGCGACATCGAGGTCGTCGGCTTGCTCTCTTCGATGACGATGCCCGGCTTGCCGAGACATTTGGCCTTGATGGCTTCGGCGAACGCCACATCCCAGACGCGCTCCTGCTTGAGCTGGTCGTCACCTTCCTTCCGGGAAAACTTTTCATCGAACCAGCGGCCGGCGTATTCGCCCGCCTGCGCGCCGAACGTCCCGTGTATTTCCCAGTAATTGCGCGGCATGAACTTTTTAATCTTCTCTTCGCGCTCGACAAGGATTGCCAGCGTCGGAGTCTGCACGCGGCCGACAGTCGTGAGATGAAAGCCGCCGGTCTTGGAATTGAACGCCGTCATCGCGCGCGTCCCGTTGATGCCGATGAGCCAGTCGCTCTCGCTGCGACACGTCGCCGCATCGGCGAGCGGAATCATTTCGCCGTCCGTGCGCAGATGCGCAAAGCCGTCGCGGATGGCTGCAGGCGTCATGGACTGCAGCCACAGCCGTTGAATCGGCTTGTCGCTTTTGGAATACTGGACGATGTAACGGAAAATCAATTCGCCCTCGCGCCCGGCGTCGCATGCATTCACGAGCGCGGTGACATCCTTGCGTTTGATGAGCTTCACTAGCACTTTCAGCCGCGCCTCATTTTTTTCGATGGGCAGCAAATCGAAGTGCGGCGGGATGACCGGCAGATTGGCGAACGTCCATTTGCCGCGCTTGACCTCGAACTGTTCCGGCACGGCGATGGTCAGCAGATGGCCGACCGCCGACGAGATGACATACTGGTCGTTCTCGTAGAAGTCAGCGTTCTTTTCAAACTTGCCGAGCGCCTTGGAGATGTCTCCGGCGACAGACGGCTTTTCCGCGATGATGAGAATTTTTCCCATTTGTCGGGCGAATCTTTAAGCTGTGCGACGGCACTTGCGCAACTTATTTTTTTATGAGCAAAAATATTTTTGCCACAGATGCGCACAGATCAACACAGATAAAACCCATGCCGGTTCAGGCAAATTTAGAATCATCACGCCTGTGAATTTTAACCGGATAACCTGTGTTTCATCTGTGCCCATCTGTGGCTCAAATGAAATAATTCTTTGCGCGCTTGCGTTCGTTTTGTGGCAACTTAAACTTCGCGCCCGATGGTGAATCTGAACACGCTCAACTCGCAGCAACGCATGGCCGCCGAGACCATCAAAGGCCCGGTGCTCATCCTCGCCGGCGCGGGCACGGGCAAGACGCGCGTCATCACTTTTCGCATCGCGCACATGGTCGAGCGCGGCATCGCGCCCGGCAACATTCTCGGCGTGACGTTCACCAACAAGGCCGCACGCGAAATGCAGGAGCGCGTGAACAAGCTGTTGCCGAAGCGCAAGACCGAGGAGAAAAGCAACCGTCCGACCATCTGCACGTTCCATTCCCTTTGCGTCCGCATTTTGCGCCAGCACATAGAGAAGCTCGGCTACAAAAAGAATTTCGTCATCTACGACGAATCGGAACAGCTCGCGGCGGTGAAGAAAATCCTCTCCTCCATTTCCGCCAAGGGCGAAAAGACCGATGCCGGCGCGGTGCTGGCGGTGTTGAGCAAGTTCAAGAACGGCGGCGAGAACTCCAAAATCTTCGGTGATGAAAGCGTTCGCGCATTGGCCGAGCATATTGCCAAGCGCTATGAATCCGCGCTGCACGCCTGCAACGCGGTGGATTTCGACGATCTGATCCTGCTGACGCTGCGCCTGTTCCGCGAGCATCCCGACGCGCTCGAAGCCTGCCGCGCGAAATACAAATACGTCATGGTGGACGAATATCAGGACACCAACGCCGCGCAGTTTCAATTGGTTCACGCGCTTACCGTGGAGCACCGGAACCTGTGCGTGGTCGGCGATGATGACCAGAGCATTTACGGCTGGCGCGGCGCGGAGGTCGCCAACCTGCTCGACATGGAAAAACATTTTCCCGAAATCAAGGTCGTCAAGCTGGAGCAGAATTACCGCAGCACCACGAACATCCTCAACGCCGCCAACGCCATCATCAAAAACAACGTGCGCCGCCGCGTGAAGCAGCTCTGGTCGCAGAAAGGCGCGGGCGCAAAAATCCAGTTGCAGACCTACGACAACGACGAGGCCGAGGCGCGGGAGATCGTCGTGCAGATCGAGTTTCTCCGGCTCACACGCCGCGCGGCGTGGAAGGATTGCGCGATCCTGTTCCGCACCAACCAGCAGTCACGCCCGCTCGAAATGGAACTGCGCAAGGCGTCCGTCCGTTATCATCTCATCGGCGGCCAGAGCTTCTTCGACCGGCGCGAGATCAAGGATTTTCTCGCCTACCTGAAGATGTTCATCAACCCACACGACGACATCAGCCTGCTGCGCATCGCCAACGTCCCCGCACGCGGCCTGAGCGACGTGACGATGGAACGGCTGCTCGGCGCGAGCCACGAGCGCAAATGCTCCGTCTTCACCGCCATGAAAAACCCGCTGGTAACGACCACGTTCCAAGCGAATACGCGCAAAAGCATCGAGGCGTTTGTGGAATTCATCGAACGAACGCGTGGGCAATTAAATCACAATCCCCTCACCCCGTCCCTCTCCCCATCGGATGGGGAGAGGGTGGCGCAGCCGGGTGAGGGTTATTTCACGCTCGCACGTTGGGCCGAAAATTTCCTGAACGAGACCGGCTACCTTGCCGAGCTGAAACGGCTGGACAAGGACCCCGAAGTGGCAGAGGGCCGCATCCGCAATTTGCGCGAACTGATGGCGACCATGGACGGCATCGGCAACCTGCCGGCGGAACGGCTGGACAATTTTCTGGAGAACATCACGCTCGACAGCGACCGCGAGGAGGAAAAGGAAAACACCAGCGACGCCGTCACGCTCATCACCATGCACAGTTGCAAGGGACTGGAGTTCCCCAACGTCTATATCGTCGGGCTGGAGGACGGGCTGCTGCCGCACTCTCGCTCCAAGGTCGAGGGCACGCTGGACGAGGAGCGGCGGCTGTTTTACGTCGCCGTCACGCGCGCCATGCAGACGCTCACCATTAGCCATTGCGGTGGGCGCAAGAAATACGGCCAGCTCCTGCCCTGCCAGCCCTCGCCGTTCCTGAAGGAACTGCCGGAGGAACTCGTCGAGCATTCGGATGAAAAATCCAAGCTGCCGGTCTCCGACGCGACGGGTAAGGATTATTTCGCCGCCATGCGTCAGGCGATTACTTGAATAAGGAAATCAGGAAATCAGGAAAATCTTTCCGCTCCTTGCTTCCTGCCTTCCTCTTTTAATAATTTTTGTAGGAGTCGAGGTGACGAGACTCAATTTAAGTCAGAGACTCCTCACGTCGTCNNTCGTTCAATAGACGAGGACGAGCACGGCGGCGTCTTGGGCGGATTTGACCGCATCCGCAAACTTCTCATCCTTCGTGTTCGGCTCTTTCAGTTTCGCCGCCACCTCCGGCACCGATTCCAGAAAGCTCAACAGCAG
>PKZR01000173.1 GCA_003133815.1 Limisphaerales bacterium
CAGATTGTCGCCGCAATAAACGACGCGGGTGTCGAGGAGGGAGGAGGGTTTTTGCCACAGAGGCACAGAGGCACAGAGGTCCTGCGGACGGCCACCATCGCCCTCACCCCGGCCCTCTCCCGTCCGACGGGCGAGGGAGATTTTTTCCGCAGCGTCTCGGCGTCTCTGTGTCTCGGTGGCAGATTTTGCTTCTACTTTCTTTGCCATGCGGGGAGTTTGCGCAAGAAAATCGGCTGCGTCAATTTTCCGCTTGCCAGGCCGGGGCGGTTGGGAGAATGATTGCCGTGTCATCCATGAGCCGCTCCTTGCGGAGGGCCACCATTAGAAGCACGGCTTGCGGGAAATTTCCATCCAACATCAACTGAAAGGGCTTATGAAATCATACGAGGTGCTGCGGAGGGCGTTCAAAAAGAAGGGCTGCAAAGCCGTGGCGGAGGAACTGAATCTCTCGCACTCGCTCATCCTTCAATGGTCGCGCGGTCAGAATGGTCAAAGCGAGGCGTTGAATCCGCTGGACCGCGTGGCGGTGCTGACGCAGGTGACGGGCGATGAGTCGTTGCTGGACTGGCTGTGCGCGCAGCGTGGCGGACGTTTTGTGCGGGAATCGGAAATGCCGTCGCTCCTGCGCCGGTGGGTGGATCAAATCAAGGCGGAATTGGAATGGTTGATGCCCGCAAGAATCCAGAGCCGGAAGCCGGGTGAGGAGAGTGGCGGTTCCCGCTGCCGCTACCGTCTGGCAGGCGGGCGTTGCGGAAATCCTCACGCAAGGATTTGAGCCGGGCCGGTGGTCCTTGCGGATGTCCATCATGCCGACCGACGGGGCAGGGTGGGGAATAGGGATAAAATGGTGTCAAGGTTTGGCTGCCGCGTTTGTGCCGGCAATTTTTTTCTGAAGCGACGCAATGGTGTTCAAGATGGAATCATGTCCGGGATAATCCGGCGATTCGGCGAGAAGCTGCTTGTAATCATCAACCGCCTCGGCAATGCGGCTTTGCTCCAGCATTTTTTCGCCGAGCGTGAGCCGGAGCCGGATGCGTTGCTGCGGCGAGGGATTCAGTTTCAACGCGCGTCCGTAGATTTCAATGGCCGAGGACGGTTTGCCCAGCGCTTCGCAAAGGTCGGCGAGCTTTTCCGTGAGCACGGGGCTGTTGGTGGTCAGATTGAGATTGTCAATCAGGCCGAAAATTTCCGCCACGGGCGCGCCGTGCGCGAGTCCCAAATCCGCCAGCCGCAAATAGGACCATTCGAGCAGCGGGCTGTCCTGGCGCAGCAGTTGCGCGTGCAACAATTGCGGCGATTTCCCAAACGGTCGGTAAAGCGGGTCGCCGATGACGGTGGTTTGCCAGGACAAGGCGGATTGTGCGGCCCATGCCGCCTCGCCAAAAGTGTAATCATTCGCGAGCGCCTGTAAAAAGAACGCGATATTCGGGGTGAACGCAATATACGGCTCGTTGACACAGCCCATCGTCGCGGTCGCGCCCTTGGCGAGCAGCGGGCCACACCAGTTTTCGGTCGTGCTGCGGATGGTGGACGCGCTGAAGGAATGCAGATGATATGCAATCGCTCCGGGCATGAATTCAACTTTTGGCAAAGTGAACGGGCCGGAAACATTTCCGTCATACCAGCCGGCGTAAATCGCGATCTGGCTCATGGGAAAGCTCGCGGGAAAAGTCTCCGGCTTGTCGTCCACGATGCTTTCAAATCCAAGCCGCCGGGCGATTTCCGCCGCGCCAAGAATCCATGCATCTCCCAAAAAATAATTCGTGTCCGTTTTGTCCAGGCCGCGTGCGTCGAAATAAGCGCGGCCCCATAAGCCGTCGCGCTCGGCTTCAACGGCCTTGTCCACAAGTCTGCTGGCAATTTGCGCGCTCGGCCCGTCGAGCCGGGCCACGAGCAGAATTCCATTGGTCGGATTCAGCAACGCGGCGTTCGTCGCGCCATAAAGCCTGTTGAAAGAAGGCCCGGTCAGCAGGAAATCTGTTTTTACCAGCGGCAGCCACGCGAGTTCGGAATCCACGGAGGCTTCGTTGCGGAAGAATTCAGGCCGCCAGATTTTCGGCACGGTTTCGTGGATGTCCGGGTCCGGCGCGATTTTCAGCGGCACGCCGTAGCACAAGACCGCGTAGCGGATTTTTGACGCGACCACTTTGCGGACGGAGCGCTCCGGCTGGCCGTTGGTCGCTGCTTCCACGACCGTGGCAAATTGCCAAAGGCCGCCGCCCTCGATTTTTTTTGCGAGCGGCAGTTGCAGCGAATCGCGGAATTCCGCGCGCGACATTTGTTCGTCGGTCGTCAGTGCGAAGCCGAAGATTTGATTTGCCGGCACATTACGGACTTGCGCGTAATGTTCGGCTACGGTTTTGGATTCCGGCACTTGCGAATTGTAAATCACGACGACTTCATCGCCGCCCGCGTGGACAAGAAATGGCGCGAGCGTGAAAATGAAAATTGCAAAAAATCTCATATTGCTGCTTTGACCTCCGTTGCGCCGGAACATTTGAAATTATTTTTCGGCATTTACTTTCAACCCGTCATAGGCGAACCAGATTCCCGCCGGCAATTCCGCCTGCGCCTTGTCGTGGTCGTAATCGTGTGTCAGGTGCGTGAAAAAAGTCCGCTGTGCATTGATGCGCCGCGCCGCCGTCAGCGCCTCGTCCAGATTCATGTGCGTCGGATGCGGCTTGGGGCGGAGCGCGTCGAGCACGGCGACTTCCACGCCGCGAACT
>PKZR01000423.1 GCA_003133815.1 Limisphaerales bacterium
GGCGACTTCCACGCCGCGAACTATTTCCATGGCGGCATCGGGGATTTCCTTGCAGTCGCTCAAATACGCGAGCCGTCTGCGCCCGTCCTGCTCAAAAAGGAAACCTGTCGTGGTCATGCTCCCGTGCGGCAGGTTCATCGGCGTGATTTTCAGATCGCCGATCTGAAACGGCGCGTCAATGACGTGTTCTTCGGGAATGAAATAGCCTTTTGGCCACGGCCCTTTGTGAAAGGCGTAAATGAAAACGCGGCGGAGATGCTTCATCGTCGCCTCGCTCGCGTAAATCGGCAATGCCGAGTTGCCGCGCAGATCGCAGAAACGGCGGCAGTCGTCCAGACCCATGATGTGGTCGGCGTGAGCGTGCGTGACCAGGACTGCGTCGAGCCAGTTGATTTTTTCGCGCAGGCACTGGATGCGGAATTCCGGCGTCGTGTCCACCACGAGCTTCACCTTGTCCGTCGTGACATAGATTGAGGGCCGCGTGCGCCAGTTCTTCGGATTCGCCAGAAATTCCGGCGGATAATCCTTGCCGATGAGCGGAACGCCCTGCGACGTGCCGCTGCCGAGAAATGTAAATTCAAACGACATCGCGAAGTAAAATAGCAGAACCGCAAAGTCCGGCGAATGAAAATCCAAACGAAGAAGCCGATCTAAAAACTAATTCAATTTTGGTGTGAGGCGGAAGAATCTGCCGTCCATGGTGAAGCCGATGGATTGTCCCGGTTGGGAAACGGATTTGTAATTTCGGGACTGCATACGTTCAGTGACGTTCGTGGAATCCAGCGTTAGTTCCATGCTGAACCAGTCATTTGTCATTTCTGGCCGGGTCAAAATTTGGGTCGTGATGATGCAGGTTTTTCCGTTGCCAAGTGCAATGCGGTTTGGCTCATTGCTGGAAACTTCGACGACGCCCAAATCCGTCAACTTGGGCAAGTGCCGGTCAAGCCATCGTTTCAACGAATTAAACCGGGCCTTGTCCCAATCCAGCCGCCGCGCAAAATCGTTCGTGGACTGGAGCGGGATAAATTTATCGTCGGTGCGCAGGTAAAAAGCCGCGATGCCGATGGTCTCGCCATCCCAGTTATAATACACCTGAAAGTAGCCGACATCGCCGACGGCGTAAAAATCTGTGTGCCGCTTGTCGTCCTCCGGGATGAGGCCGGACATTCCCTGCATCACTGGAACAAATACGGGCAACGCATAATGATCGGGCTTTTTGTCGAGCTTCGAGCCGAATATGTTTGTCACGTCACCATATTTCAAAGGCCAGATTCGCGTTGAAATTATTTCCTCATATTCAGCTCGCAATGGCTTTAATTCATCGCGATCCCACGTTTCCCGGAGCGCGGTAGCGTTGTCTTGTGGCGTATCAAGACACAGAAGTATTTGTCCAAAAATTGGGCTGCAAATCCCAAGGATGACAAAACTAATAGCGATATGTTTCTTCATGGCGACTTTTGAGTATTCAAAATGTGCCCGTATTTGCTGGTAGTCTAGCGGCATTTTCGGCGACATGTAATTTTTCTTTTTTGCATCTACGTCCATCTGTGTTTATCTGTGGCTCGAAATTAGAGCCATGTTGACGACGCTGCGCATCAAAAACCTCGCCCTTGTGAGCGACCTCACGCTTGATCTCCAGCCCGGCTGCAACGTCATCACCGGCGAGACCGGTGCGGGCAAGTCCATCATCATCGGCGCGCTCAACCTCGTTCTTGGCGAACGCGCCGACCGTTCTCTCATCCGCAGCGGCAGCGAAAGCTGCTCCGTGGAGGCCGTGTTCGACGTGTCGAAACTCAAGACTCCTCTGAAAAGTTTTCTGGAGGAGAACGGCCTTGAGCCATGTGAGGAAAACCAGCTGGTTCTCAAGCGCACCTTCACCAGCGCGGGAACCAATCGCCAGTTCGTCAACGGCTCTGCCACCACGCTGAACGTGCTCGCGACGATTGGCGAATGGCTGGTGGACATGCACGGCCCGCACGACCATCAATCATTGCTGCATCCTGCGAAGCAACTGCTGATTCTTGACGCGTTTGGGGGATTGGAAGCGGAGCGCGACGCATTTGGCAAGATGGTTTCCCGCCGGATCGCGCTAGATGTTGAAAAATCCGCGCTCGTTGTGGATGAAAAAACTTACGCACAGCAGCTCGACCTGTTGCGCTTTCAAGTCCAGGAAATTTCCGCTGCGCGTCTGCAAATTGGCGAGGACGAAACTGTCGAGGTCGATTTCCAGCGCGCGAGCAACGCTGCCAGACTTCTGCAATTAAGCCAGGCCGCGCTTGATTTGTTGAGTGAAAGCGAAAATTCACTTCTCACCCAGGCGGGCGCTACCGGCCGCATGTTGCAGGAATTGCAGCGTGTGGACCCGGGCGCGGCAAATCTTGTCGGGCTGCACGCGCAGGCCGCTGGCATGTGGCACGAGTTACAGTCAGAACTCACCCGGTACGCGGAAAAAGTGGATGTTGACCCCGCGCGGCTCGCGGAACTCGAAGAACGGCTCAATCTGCTCCACTCGCTCAAGCGCAAATACGGCGCGACGCTGGCTGAAGTCATCGCGTTCGGCGACGAGGCGAAAATCAAATTAGAATCGCTCGAATCGCGCGACACGGAACTGGCGCGAATCAATTCTGAATTGAAAAAACTCGACGCGGAAATTCTGGACTCGGGCAAAAAACTTTCCGTCGCCCGCAAGAAAGTAATTCCTCAACTCGCCAAGGCTGTGGGCAAACAGCTCGACGATTTGGGCTTCAAGCAAAGCAAGTTTGATGTTGAACAGAAGTTGGCGGATGGGAGTTGGCTGAAGGGAGGCACATCTCCCAACTCCTCCGGCTTGGATGAAATTGAATTTCAGTTTGCACCAAATCCCGGGGAGCCGGCCAAGAATCTTCGCGCCATCGCGTCGTCCGGCGAAATGGCCCGCGTGATGCTCGCCTTGAAAACCGTGCTGGCTGCCGAAGACAAGATTCCCGTCCTCATTTTTGACGAGGTGGACGCAAATGTCGGCGGCGAGACGGCGAATGCGGTGGGCGAAAAGATGAAGCAGATTGCAGCCAAACGGCAGGTGCTTTGCATCACTCATCTGCCGCAGGTGGCTGCACCCGCCGACGCGCATTACGTCGTGACCAAGCAGATTCGCGATGGCCGGACCATTTCGGAGATTGCACTGCTGACGAAGAAGGAACGTGTCACCGAACTGGCGCGGATGCTGGGCGGTCAGACCGATGCCGCGCGGAAACTTGCCGGGGCGTTATTGAAATAATTTTCCACTGTCAGCCGGCAATGGCAGCTTTCATTTCACCGGCTGTAATTTGCCGCGCAGAACGTGCATGAGGGCCTTGACGGTGAGTTCGATGAAGAGGAAGGGTTTGGCAATGAAATCGTTGCCGCCGGCCATCATGGAGCTCGTTCGGTTCTCGAAGCCGCTCAAGGCGGTGACGAAGACCACGGGGGTTTTTTTGTGCTGCGGCATCGCGCGCAGCTTGCTGCAAAGTTCGTAGCCGGTCATGCCGGGCATGTCCACGTCGAGAAACACCAGGTCATAATTATTGTCCGTAAGCAGCTTGAGGGCTTCGTTGGGATCTTCGACGTTTGTGGTGTGAAGCTGGGCCTTGTCGAGCGCATAGACGACGGCACGCCGGGAAATGGCCTCATCGTCCACGACGAGGATGTTGACGGCGGGGATTTCCTGCCTGTCGGGCGCGATGCCGCGTTCAAACAGGAAGCCAAGAAAATCAATGGCATTCGCTACAGTGCGAAGGGTGGATGGATTGATGTTTTTCGGCTTCTCATAAAGTTCCTTGAGCAGGGCCTCGATGGAATCGGCCATCTTGGCGATGATGTGAAGCCCGGCGACGCCCGCGTTGCCGGTGAGCGCGTGGATGCGGCGGTGAAGCTCGTAAATCTGTTTGAGCTGCATTACTTCGCCATCGGCCTTCACAAGTCCCTGCAAGCCGGAACGCAGGGTGGCGAGCGTGGCTGGCAGGCTTTCTGTGAATGATTTTTGCAGGTTGACCTGAAATGCCGTGTCGGCCTCCAGTGTGTTGGCAAGTGCGGGAGCAGGCAGGATTTTTTTCTCGTGCGTGCCTTCAATCGCCGGGCGCCCGGTCGGAACCGTCCCGCTGTCGCCGATGGTATGGCGCACGAGATCGAGGACTTCCTTCGGCGAGCAACTGGCCTTGGAAAGACATTTTGTAGCGCCGGCCTTCCACGCCTCCTGGATCAGGTTGGTCAGATAGGTATTGGAAAAAACGATGACGGGCAGCTTGGCAAAATCGTCCTCGCTTCGAATCTGCTTGATGACCTCGACACCCGTCATTTTGGGCAGCATGAGGTCGAGCACGATCATGTCGGGCTTGAATGTCCGCATCATTTTCAGGCCGGTCTCCCCGTCGAGGGCAATCTCCACCTGATAACCTTCCACCGCTAGCTTGTTCCGGTAGACGTTGGCGACAATCTGGTTGTCTTCGATGATGAGGATTTTTTTCATTTTTTCAAACCCGGCTGCTCGGACAAAAACTTCTCAATCCTTTTATATTCCAGCGCGGCATCTTCGCAGAATTTTGGCGCATTGGTCAACTGGCCTTCGACGCCCATTTTTTCCAGCGCGAGCATCAGCTTCGAGAGCTGCGTCATGCCCAATGTCGCGCTCGCGCCCTTGCAACTGTGCGCGACGTGGCGCACCTGGGTCGCGTCTCCGGCGCGAACGGCGTCCTCGATCTGCTTCAACTGCTGCGAAGTCTGCTTGTAAAACATTTCGACGAGTTCGTTCAGCATGGTCGGGTCGCCGCCGGTCAGATCGTTCATCCGGCTCATGTCCACGGGCGGCTCTTCGGCGGGAGCGGCGGAGGCTTCAATTTTCGGTGCGGTCGCGGATTTCTTTTCTGCCGCCGGAGCTGCGGGCGCCGCCCACTTTTCAATGATGCCGCGCACGTCCGCCGGGCGGATCGGCTTGGCCAGATAATCGTCCATGCCGGAGGCGAGGCAGTTTTCCTTGTCGCTCTGTTGCGCATGCGCGGTCATGGCCACGATGAGGATGCGTCCCGCAAAATTCGGGTTTGCCCCCGGATCTTTCTGCCGTTCACGGATGGCGCGCGTGGCGGTCAGGCCGTCCATTTCGGGCATCATCAAATCCATGAAAACCAGGTCGTAGGGCTTTTTGTCAATCGCATCAAGACCTTCGCGGCCGTTGTTGGCAACGTCCGGCTTGTAGCCCAGCTGCGACAGGATGCGCGCGGCGACTTTCTGGTTGATGGTGTTGTCGTCGCACAATAGGATTTTCAAAGGCATTCGTTCGGCAAGCGGCAGGTCGGCCTTCGGCGGTGCCGGGGCCTGGACTTCCACTTTTTTCTGTGTGAACAAAGCGCGTTCAACCGCCGCCAGCAATTGCGCGGGCTTGACCGGCTTGGTGATGCTGTTGGCGAACGCCAGCTGCGTGTTGGGTGCGGAATCCGACCTTGTTCCCAGCGGCATGAGGAAGACCAGCGGCAGCATCGCCGTGCGCGGATTTTTTCGGACTTCCGCCGCCAATGAGAGGCCGTCCGTGCCGGGCATTTGCAGATCAACCACCGCCACGTCGAATGAAGCGTCTGTGTTGAGCAGGTCAATCGCCGCCTCCGCGCTTTCAGCCTCGATCGGGATCATTCCCCATTTGGCTGTTTTTTCCGCAAGCACGCGTCGGCTCGTCGCATTGTCGTCCACGATCAATATTCTTAAATCAGCCAGCTTGGGCTGGCGTGTTGAAAGCGGGGACGGTGCGGCCTGCGGCTCGGCCAGGAAATTCGCTGTGAAATGAAATGTGGAACCCTCGCCCGCCGCGCTTTCGGCCCACATTCTTCCGCCCATCAGCTCCACCAGTTTTTTGCTGATGGCCAGTCCCAGTCCGGTGCCGCCATAATGCCGCGCGGTAGAAGCCTCTGCCTGCATGAACGGCTTGAACAGCTTCGCCAGCTTTTCCGGCTTGAGGCCGATGCCCGAATCGCGCACGGAAAAATGCAGGTGCAGGGTTGTTTTGTTTGCTGCGCCGGCAGGTTCGGCTGAAAGCAGTTTTATCTGCACAAAAATCTCGCCCTTCTCGGTGAACTTGATCGCGTTGCTCAAAAGGTTCACCAGCACCTGCCGCAGCCGCAGCGAATCGCCCTCCACCGTCGTCGGAATCGCGCTGTCCACCTGATACACCAGGTCGAGTTTCTTTTCGGCGGCCTTGCTGGCCAGGATGTCGAGCATCTCCTCCACGCGCGTGCGCAGGTCGAACGGGCGCGAGTCCAGCTCCATCTTGCCCGCCTCGATTTTTGAAAAATCCAGAATGTCGTTGATGATGCCCAGCAACGATTCGCCGCTCGTGTGGATGGTGTCCAGATAGCTGCGCTGGTCGGGGTTCAACGGCGTTTCGAGCAGCAGCCCGGCCATTGCGATGACGCCGTTCATCGGCG
>PKZR01000260.1 GCA_003133815.1 Limisphaerales bacterium
TCACCCGCCAGTATTGGGGTGAAATGACGAACGTGTCCGATTGGAAACGCGGCTCGAAATGGGAACATCACAATCCCGAGAACGAAGTCTGGATCACCGGCAAAGTTTTGGAATCCACTCCGCCCAAGCGCCTCGTGCTGTCCTGGGCCGACCCGGACGACCTCAAAGACAAATCGCGCGTCACATTTGAGATCGAAGCGCTGGAAGACATGACCTGCCTCACCGTCACCCACGGAAACTTCAAGGACGGCTCGACGATGGTCAAGAAAGTTTCCGGCGGCTGGCCGCGCGTGCTCTCCAGCTTGAAAACATTTCTGGAGACCGGCAAGGGTCTCAACATCTTCTGTAAATGATGGCTTCAAAGCCTGCCTGAACGTCAAACCACCGCCCGTCGTGGCGGTGGTTTGACTGAAGGCTTGTGTTTTTCTGAAACTGCGCGAACGTGGATGGAAAATTAAACCATGACCACACCACGCATCCTCGCATTCGGCGGCAGCCTCCGCAGCGATTCCTTCAACCAGAAACTCGCCGCCGTCGCCGCGGCAGGCGCGCGCACGGCGGGCGCAGAAGTGACGCTCATCGCCCTGCGCGATTATCCCCTGCCCGTCTTCGACCAAGATTCTGAAGATGCGGACGGCCTGCCGGACGCGGCCAAGAAATTGAAACAGCTTTTCCGCGAACATCACGGCATCCTCATCGCGTCGCCGGAATACAACAGCAGCATCAGCGGCGCGCTGAAGAACGCCATTGACTGGGTCTCGCGGGCGGAGACCGATGACGAGCCGCCGCTGGTGGCGTTCACCGGCAAGACCGCCGTCCTCTGCGCGGCATCACCAGGCGCGCTGGGCGGATTGCGCGGGCTGGTGACAGTCCGCTCCATCCTCGGCAACCTCGGCGTCACGGTGCTGCCCGACCTGGTGGCGGTGAGCAAGGCGCACGAGGCGTTCAAGCCGGACGGCACGCTGACGGACGAGAAGCAGGCCGCCAAAGTGAAAAAACTCGGCACACACCTCGCGCACCATCTGGCCAAGATGCTGGCTTGAAGCACGGGCAATTCCATTTGCTATGGCGAACCGGGCTGGATAAAACGCAGTTGGAAAAAATCCTGCAACGGCATAAGCTGAAGCTGCCAACGATATGAAACTGGAGATGCGGCAAAAACTCGCGCGCGAACCGTTCGCGGAAAAAATCCGGAAAGTCGGACAACTCATCCGGCTGGCGAAAACTTTTCCGCGTCGCACCGCCCGGCCAACTTCGTCTCACCCATCCGGCAAATGAAAGCCATCAAAACCAAGTCTAAGAAGTTCGTGGAAAAGGGCGCGGAGGTTTACGCGAAGGCGTAAGCCTGATATAATGTGGCTGTCTTGATAAAGAATGTGCGTTAACCGAAGTTGCATGAAATTCAAAATTGACCTCAAAGAGTTGGCGGCTCGCGAAAGCGAGCAGGTCGAGTGGAAGAAAAATGTTGTCGACATTGAGGATGTGATTCGCACAATCGCAGCTTTCTCAAACGACTTCCAAAACATGGGCGGCGGTTATGTGATATGCGGCGCGGAAGAATCAAAGGACGAGCATGGTTTTCAAAAAGTTACCTATCCCGGATTAACATCTGATCGCTTCAAAGAAATTGAAGGCAAGGTCATGTCGGATGCGCGAGAGAAGATTGATCCGGCTGTAACTCCAATTGTTGACGAATTGCTTGGTGAAATTGAAGGGCAGCGAGTCTTGGTTTTCATTGTTCCGGCAACTGGTTATGCGCACAGCTACCGCCCTTCTGGAAAGGAAAGTGCTGCATACTATGTCCGGCTAAGTAGGGAAACGGTGGAGGCAAAGAATGGCGTTCTCCGAGAATTGCTGGTGAGGAAACAAGCGCTCCCGCCTTGGGACAGACGCTTAAGTGAGTTGGCCGGGATACCAGATATCGACTTGTTGGCGTTCAGAGATGTTTTGACTCAAATCGGAATCTGGAATCCATCAGTAGCTATTGAGGATTATTTTGCCGACTCAATGCGGCTTTCTGATTTTGTTCCGCCACTTGGTGGAAAGCGTCCTTTGGACGCGACCGTTCACCCAAGAAACTTTGCATTGTTGCTTTTCGGTAAAGAACCGACGAGATTTTTCCCAGGAGCTTGGACAAAGGTTTCGTTCTATCCAGGCAAAGATCGAAGTGAGCAAACAGCGGAGCGTCATGAACTCACGGGAACGGTAGTGGGACAGGCGAAAAAAGCACTGGAACTTCTAAAGACACACGCTTCGACTGTTTATGACAAAGAGTCACCCGAGCCAAATGCTACAAAATATCCCGAACGCGCGCTCCAAGAGGCGGTCATTAATGCGATTGTTCACCGCGATTACGAACAGGAAGAACCAACTAGCATCACTGTATTTGCTGACCGAGTGGAGATTCGCTCGCCGGGCTCATTGCCTCGCGCTGTAAACAAAGATAAATTTTTGGCTGGTCAAGCTTCGCCTTCGTGGAGAAACCAGTCGTTGGCCTATTTTTTTAACAAACTCCAACTCGCACAAGCGGAAGGCCAAGGCATTCCAACTATCATTCGGACGATGTTGCAACTCGGTTCTCCAGCGCCCCGATTTGATCTCGAAGAAGCTGCAGTCACCTGTGTGCTGCCAGCGCACCCTCGTCATGAGATGATGCGTCATGTGGCTGAAATTGAGCGACTAATCATCCAGCAGGATTATGAAGAGGCTCAATCAAAACTGAAGCCGCTACTCGAAGGTCAAGCCACGAATCCAAAGCTGCTCGAACTTCTAGTGCAACTCGCTTCTTTGCGTCACAGACCGGAAACGGTTGGCATTTACACAACGGAGCATCAACTGCAACCACAAGATTTGCCAGCAAGCACTGTTTACCAATTTGCTGAACTGTTGGGACAGTCGCCAAAAATGGAGCATCAACAAATTGGAAAGCTGTGGCTTGATCATATCTCGAAGCGTTCGCTACAAGGAGACGAAGTAAAGCGTGTATCTTCTGCCCTCCGTAAATTAGGCAAAGACGAGCAAGCGGTGCAGTTAATAACGAAATACATTTCTGCTGCAACCTCCCCGCTAGCTGTTCCTGCGATGTTGTATGACGTTCGAGCAAGAGCAAAAATCGACCTCGCAAAAAAGTGCATGGAGACAGGACGTGATCGCCGCGTCCTCAAAGAAAGACAAGCTAAAGCTTGGGATTTATGCCGGACATATCTTGATGAGGCTGAAGAAGACATTCTTAAAGCATTAGAAATTGAGGCTCGGCCTCGAGAAAAAGAATATTACGAAAAGGATCTGGAGTTTGTCCGCATGATGAAAGATCAGGTTCGAAAACCTGCTCACCGAGAAGGGCCGCCATCTCGTCCGCGTTCAAATTTTCGACAACCTCGACGCCGTTGACTGCTGCTTCACGCTATTTTCCCTGAATCAGCTTTTTAAGACCTGACGTTACAGGTTTATTTCTGCGGAGCAATGACGTGACCACCATCAGCCCCAAGCCGCAAGAATCGCTTCCGCCTTCACGACCTGTTCGGGCGAGCCGGTGAAGTTGAATTTGAATTTTCCCGACTGGCGCGTGACCAGAATCTTGATGGTGTCCAGACCGCTGGCGATCATCCGGAAGCGGAGTTGTTTGTTGATTTCACGGAATCCGTGTTGTTGCAGGCTATTGCTGGTGCTTCAGCTTCAGCGCAGGCCGGTCACATAGCAATGTAAAACGCCGGATTGTTTTGGGAGTTGCCGGACGTTCAAGCATTTCATCAAGCCGGAATAGGCGGCGATGTCAAAATGCGGGTAAAAATGGGTGAAAAACCTCCGTTTCCAGTGAAAACCAGCCTGTTCGCGGAGCTTGGAGGGTAGTATCATGTCGTCGAGACCTATTTTCAGGAACCGGAAGGATTGCACCACGTCGTCGAGTCCTGTTTCCAGGAACGGGGAAGATTGTTCAACGTCGTCGAGACCTATTTCTAGGAACCGGGAAGATTGCACTACGTCGTCGGGTCCTATTTTCAGGAACAGGGAGGATTGCATTGTCACGTGGTGGGGATTTATTTATTCGTATGAAATGTTGCTTGCGTGGTGGCGGACATTTTTGAAAGATGCAGGGATGCCCGATACCGCACCTCCTCCTGTGCCGGTCCCCAATGTTTCGCCGTGGGACGCGGATAAGATCTTTTTAATGCTCGTCGAACCCGCCCGCCGACGGATCCTGGCAGCTCTGGCCTCGGGAAATGCCCAACCCGCGACGTCGCTCAAAGGCTGCACCCGTCTGCGGCTGGACGCGACGTTCAAGCACCTGACTGCGATGCGCAAGGCGGGGCTGTTGGTGATGAAACCCGATCAGACGGACGGACGGCGGATGCTGTATTCGCTGGCACCGTCGGTGCCGGTGGTGAAAACGGAGACGGGCGCGGTGATTGATTTTGGTTTTTGCCTGATNNTATCCGTTCATGTCTGCTCCATCAAAGAGCATTTTCCGGAAGTTCCGGCGCAGCCTGCTTTATCTGGCGGTGGTTTTTGCCATCTGCGTGGGCGGCTACCACGTCTACGGCTGGAACCTGGTGGACTCGGTCTACATGGTGGTCATCACGATGTTCGGCGTGGGTTACGGCGAGGTGCATCCGCTGGACGACGCCGGGAAAATTTTCACCATGTTCGTCATCGTCGCCGGCACCAGCGCCGTCGTCTTCGTCATCGGCGAAGTCATCCGATTTATAACCGAAGGAGAAATTATGAAAGCCATTGGAGAACTCAAAAAGAGCAAGCAGGTGGAAGGCATCAGCGCGCACGCCATCATCTGCGGCTACGGACGCATCGGCCAGATCCTCGCGCACGAACTGGCGGCGGCGAAATTTCCGTTCGTCGTGGTGGATCTCGACGACGCCCGGCTGGCGCTGGCGGAGGAGAGCGGCTACCTGTTCGTGAAGGGCAGCGCCACCGAGGAGGAGACGCTCCAGCGCGCGCACGTCGAGCGGGCCGTGGTGCTGGCAACCGTGCTGCCGCAGGACACGCTGAATGTTTTCATCACGCTCACCGCGCGCAATTTGAACAAGCAGCTGCGCATCATCGCCCGTGGCGAACATCCGCCGACCGAGAAGAAGCTCCGGCAGGCGGGCGCGGATGAAGTGGTGCTGCCCGCGAGCATCGGCGGCACGCGCATCGCGCACAGCATCATCCGCCCGGCGACGATGGAATATCTCGGCGACAACTCGGCGTTGATGAATGAAGAGCTGAAGAAGCTCGGAGTGGAAATTGACGAACTCCGCCTGCACAAGCATACGCATCTCGTGGGCAAGACCATTCTCGAACTGCAGAATCTGTCCGAAGGCCACCTGATTGTCATCGCCCTGCAACGCGCCAACGGCAACATCCTGCGCTCCGGATTCCTGGAGGAGAATCTTCAAACCGGCGATTCAGTTATCATCATCGGCCGCGTCCATTCCCTGCCCCCTGCCCTGCGCGGCGAAGTGGACCGGGAAGAAATGAGCTGACGGGACGCGGGACAGGCTGGTTGATTTTGTCCGGCGCGGGTTTTGATTGAGCGCGGGGAAGATTTCGGTTAAAAGAAATTCATCCGGTTCGCAGAAGATCATCACACGCGTTGAATTTGAACAGAGTTGCCAAACCATGACACCCCAGCTCACCCGATTAGCCCGGTTCCTAGCGGTGGGAGCCAGCGGCGTGGTGGTCAATGAGGGGATTCTGATCCTCCTGACGAAGCTGGGCGTCCTGCTCTCGGTCTCCAGCCTGTTCGCCATCGAGCTTTCCATCCTGGGCAATTTCGCGCTGAACAATGCGTGGACGTGGTCCGACCGCCGGACGGGAACGTTGGGACACCGGCTTTTGAAATATCATCTGGTAGCGGGCTTCACGTCGTTCTGCGTGAACTGGACCCTGCTCATTTTCCTGACGCGGTTCTTCGGTGTTGATTACCGCATCTCCAATCTCATCGGCATCGCGGCTGCGACAGTGCTGAATTACATCCTAAACCACAAATGGACATTCAAGAAACACCCGACCGGCGAGGATTCAGTCTGGGAACCGCCGGACCGTGAGGAATTGAAGCAGCTTCTGGTGGTGCGCGGGATTTCACCGGGCTGGAGCGTGACGTTGCTCGTGCTGCTGGCGCTGGCGCTGGTTTTGCGCGTGGTGGCGATGGCGGGGATGCCGTTGCTGCCGGAGGAGGCGTATTACTGGATGTATTCGCAGCATCCGAGCCTGAGTTATTTCGATCATCCGCCGATGGTGGCGTGGCTGATCTGGTTCGGAACGCAGTTGTTCGGCGACACGGAGTTCGGGGTGCGCGCGGGAATCGCGCTGATGATGCTGGCGTCGAGCGTCGTGATGTATGTGTTCGGCAGGATGTGGTTCGGGCGGGAGGCAGCGTTGTCGGCGGCGGCGCTGCTGATCATCCTGCCGGTGTATTTCGGAACGGGATTGATCGCGACGATGGATTCGGCGCTGCTGTTCTTCTGGCTGGTGTGCCTGCTGGGAACGAGCGTGGCGTTGAAGCAAGGCCGCGCGTGGGGCTGGTATCTGGCGGGGTTCGGACTGGGCGGGGCGTTGTTGAGCAAATACACGGGAATCTTTCTGGGACTAGGCGCGCTGCTGTCGGTGCTGGGACATGCGCCGTGGCGGCGGCATTTGCGCAGCGTGCATCCGTATGCGGCCACGGTGCTGGCGTTCGTGATGTTCAGCCCGGTGCTCGTCTGGAATCATGAGCATGAATGGGCGAGCTTTAAATTTCAATTCGTGAACCGGTTTGCGGATGAAACCATCGGAATCGGAACGGTGGCGTCGTTCGCCCTGTGGCAGCTCGCGATTGCGACGCCGCTCGTGCTCATCGGGCTGGTGTGGGTTTGTGCGAGGACGTTGCTGAACTTGAGAAGACTGCTGATGCCGCGCTGGTGGCTGGCGTTGTGCTTCAGCCTGCCGCTGTTGATGGTGATGAGCTACAAGTCGCTGAAGGACGACGTTCACCTGAACTGGACATTGCCGGCCTATTTGAGCGTGATGCCGGCTGTGGCGCAACTGACGCTGATGCTGTGGCGTCGTTGGGCGAAGAAAAAGATGGGGGGATTATCATGGCAACGTGTCGGGCTGGTCACGGTGGCCGGTTGCCTGATGTTGAACGTGCTGGCGATGGCGTATCTGCTGGTGTTGCAGCCGCGCATGGGCTGGATTCCGACTTTGCGTCCGTGGCGTGAACTGGCGGCGGCGGTTCAAACGGTGGATGTGCGGCTGAAAAAGGAGACGGGCCGCGAGCCGTTGATCATTGGCACGGACAAATACCGGATTGCAAGCGTGCTGGCATTTTACCGCACTCCGATGGAAGGCGATGTGCGCGCCAGCGATTTCACGACAAGCGGATGGATTTTGGGCAGCGATGGCCTTGGCTATCCCTACTGGACAACAAAAGATCAATGGATCGGTGGCGACTGCATCGTGGTGGACGATGATCAGAACGACATCAAGGAATTCGCCTCGCGGTTCAACACTTACGAGGCGGCCGGCGAGTTGACTCTAAACCAACGAACCTACTACATCTACATCGGCCATGGTCTGCGCAATTGAACGATGAAATCCCCGCCGGTTTCACCGGTACGAGTTCACGCCTTCTTCACAAAGCAGGCTTTCAGGCCGACGGAAATGCCGTCCACCTTGCAGGAAATTTCGTGATCGCCATCGCCGAGCCGGATGGGCTTGGATTTCGAACCGCCCTTGAGCACCTGGGTGCCCCCGAGCTTCAAATCCTTGATCAAGATGACGCAGTCGCCGTCGGTGAGCACGTTGCCGTGGGCGTCCTTGACGATGCGAGGTCCGGCGGCAGCGTCCGGCGCGGCTTCACGGGGCCATTCATGACCGCACGTGACGCATTCCCATTTGTCGGGGAAATCCAGGACTTCGTTCATCTCGCACATCGGGCAGGCGGGTTTGGTCATAAAGGCCAAGCATAGCCGCATTCTAAGCCGGAACTCAACCGCACACTTGGGAATTCCGTTTGCAGTTCAAATCTGCGATGCGGAAGTGCGCTTGAGGAGGATGCTGATGACCTTGATGACGTTGTCCTTGTATTGCGGGTCGCTTTTCAACTTGTTCCAGACGGGTGAACTGGAGAATGCCTTCCAGTGCTGCTTGTGCGCGTCCAGGCTTTCGCCGGAAGTCATGTAAACCAGGCACGGCATGTTCAGTCCGGCGATGGTGCGTCCGTAAAAGACCGGGGCCAGCCCGACGTCCTTCATCAATGGAATCTCGCCGCTCTCGAACATCTGGATTTTGTTCAGGCCCTTGCCTTCGCTGGAACTGAGATAAGTGCGCAGTTCAAAAACGTCCGGCTTTTTGTCCGCCGGCGGCACCGCCATATGTTTCATCCCGTCGAAAGCGACAAGCAACGAGCTTTCAAAACGTTCGTATGCCGGATCCGATTTCGGTGCGTTGAGAAATTCAGCGGCGGACTTCTGATACTCCGCATCGGCGGCGAGCCTGGCGGGAATGGCGGCAAAGATTTCCAACGAGTCGCACGGGATGAGAACGTAAATCTTGTTGGTTGCGGAATCCTGCTGCTCCGTGAAGATGCCGACCGGCTGGATTCCCTGGCGGTTGTAGGCGGGAATGGCGGCGTTCTGCCAGTAATCGTTGATGCGTTGCTGCTGTGCGGCGGATTGGGTGATGTAAATCCGCACTTCGTAATACTGCGGTTTGTCGGCGTCCGCTGCGTTCACCTGAAACGCATGACCGACGAACGCAACAACGGCAAAGAGACTGGTTGTGATTCGAAGAATGTTTTGGAAAAGCATAATGTTATGCAATAAAGACGCGGGCCGGCTTTTGAAGTTACAACTGTGGCCGCATCAACCCGGTTATTCATCTTCGCGCTCCAACAAAGCACGCTCAATGCGGCGGTCCGGAACCAGCCACATGAGTGCAACAAAGATAAACAGGCCGTTGGAAATCCAGACGCTGGCAAACGCGAACGGAATGGCCGCGAGATAGCACAGCGGCGAGACTTTTCCCTTCCAATCCTTTCCGATGGCCGCCGCGAGGAGCGAGTCGCGGCCCTGTTGTTTGATGATGGAATGCTGCAAAACATAATACGCGACGGCCGCCATCAGCAGCACGAAGCCGTAAACCGCTACGGGCGTCGGAGCGAGATGATTTGCTCCCACCCAGGCGGTCGTGAACGGAAACAGCGACAGCCAGAACAGCAGATGCAGGTTCGCCCACAGGATGCCGCCCGTGACTTTTTTCGTGGAATGGAACATGTGATGATGATTGTTCCAATAGATGCCGACGTAGATGAAACTTAAGACGTAGCTTAGCAACACGGGCACCAGTGGCTTCAAATCGGCAAGACCGTCGGCGTGCGGCGGAACTTTCAGCTCCAGCACCATGATGGTGATGATGATGGCGATGACTCCGTCGCTGAAGGCCTCGACCCGGTTCTTTTCCATGCGGCGATTTTAACGCAACGGCAGCATCGTCGCAATCGCGGTGCGCCTTATTGTCTTGCACACCTGCAAAAAAAGACAGATAACATTTTCAGGTTTGATGGAACTTACAAATCACATTCACGGGGCGAATGTCCATAAATGGATGGTGGCCGCCGCCGTTGTTATTCTGTGCTGCATTCCTTTTTTTCGCAGCTACAACCTCCGTGACCGCCCCCTCGGCGAAGATGAGATTTATTGGATTGGACAGGCATATTATTTTCATCTGGCGTTTGAAGAAAGGGATTGGTCGCATCCTGACTGGCAATTGCTTCCAGCCCGTGAAAACCCCGCGCTTGGCAAATATGTCATTGGTCTGGGTCTCAGGCTCGACGGCTTGAGCGTCACCACACCCGACTGGCTTGGAGTTTTCTACGTCATCGCCAGGGATCGTCCCAATGCATGGGGCGAAGGAATTGCCAGGCAGGAAAGACAGGCGGTGGTTGATCGAATGGATGCTTCGACTCGTGAACAGGCCGTGAAACAGAACCGCTTCGAATACCCTGTCGGATATGCAACAACAGCGCGGGCAATCATGCTTGTGTTCGGGGCGATTTCAATCGTGAGTTTGTTTGGACTGGCGTCGCTTTACATGAATCTGACGTCTGCATTTTTAGCGGCGCTTCTTTTTTCGCTTCATCCGGCGGTTGTTTCGGCTTACACGCAGGTGGGCGTGGATATTCTTGCGATAGCCTTTTCATTGTTGGCGGTCATTTGTTTTGTGCTGACCGAACGCCATGCGTGGCGAATGAATTCGCACCCTCGATTGTGTCGGGGTTTAATATGCATCGGCGGCGGATTAAGCCTTGCCTTGGCGGTCGGCTCCAAAATAAATGCAGTCACCGTGGGGTTTCTTGGAGCAACGATTTGTTTGCAGTTCATTGCGTCTTTTCTCCGGCACAAATCCGAGGATGCAAACAATTCTCTCAAGTCGATGATTGCGCTGATTGTCATTTCGCTTGTGATATTCGTCGGATCAAACCCGGGAAACTTTCCAAATCCCCTAAAGGGAATTCACGCGCTGTATGCCGACCAGCAACGAAGCCTGGAGGTTCAAAAAAACATCCCGGCCATACGCCAGCCGTTGCGCTCATTGAAAGAGCGGTTGCAGGCCGTCACCGATTTGACGGCCTTTAATCCGGTCATTTTCCTTCTGGTTGCAGGCGCGTTCTTTTTTCAAATATTCGCCGCCTGCAAATCTGGAAATCCGTTTCCTGTCATCGCGTTGTGGTGGTTGATCTCAATCGTGGCGGTGACTGCGTGGATTCCATTCGCCCGCGCGCGTTACGCATTGCCTGTGATCGCGCCCAGTATCATTCTGATTTGCGGCGGCATCGAACGACTTTATCAGGCAGGTGCATCAAAGATGGCCACGCGCGGAAAATACCCCTAGACTTTGCCGCCAGTGAAACTGGAACCAACAAACGCGGCAGGCCTGGCTGACGCCGGTTCTGTTTTTGGCAGGGACATTTCCCCGGCGAAGTTCAAGGACGCGCTGGTTTATCTTTTGGTGCTGGGACTGATTGTGCGGATTGGATTCTTCGTCGAGCACGCGCACAGCCCCTTCTTTGGCGCGCCGGTCCTGGATGAAAAGTATTACGACACGGTGGCCAAGATGCTTCTGGCCGGCGACGACCTTCACGAGCTACACGGGTTCAGGCCCCTGCTCTATCCGATGTTCCTCGCGGTTTTTTACAAGCTCGGCGGCGCGTGGGGTGTTGATCTCGCCTTGTTCGCGCAACATCTCCTCGGCGTGGCGACCGGATTGATCGTGGTGTTGCTCGCGGCGCGATTGTTCCGGCACAGGCTCTGCGGAGTGGCAGCGGGAGCTTTATATCTGCTCGCGCCCGTCCCTCTTTTTTTCGAGGGCGAACTGCTGATTGAATCCAGCTATATATTTTTAATCTGCCTCAACTTGCTGTTGATCTTGCGCGCCGCCGATTCCACCAGCCGGCGAAGCGCGCTGCTTTGGCTGGTTTGCGGAGCCTTGACGATCCTCGCCTCGCAGGCGCGTGCGAACATTCTCGTTTTTCTCGCGGTCTATCCCCTGTTCGCCGCGTGGCGCTGGCGGCATGAACGAACCACCACCGCCTTGCTGCCGATGGTTGGACTGGCGGGCGCGCTCGCGATGATGATGCTCTGGGGTGCCATCAACATGAGGCAGTCCGACCATTTCACCCTGATGCCGAACCAGGGCGGCGTGAACTTGTTTCTCGGCAACGAGCGCGGCGCAAACGGCATGTTCACCGGGGAAGACGTGGTTGTGAAACTGTCCGAGCTAAATTTGCGCACGGCGGACAAGGCCACGCCGGCACAGGATCGCATCGGCTTCGGTTCGCGGTATCAGGACGCGGTGGAAGTCTGGGCACGCGCGGAATACGCCGCCGACATGCGCGCGCAGGGCCGTGAACCGCAAACGGATCCCATGGCGATTTCAAAATACTGGACGCGGCGGACCGTGGATGAAATCCGTGCCGATCCTGCCGCCTGGCTGCGGTTGATGGCGAAAAAATCCTGGCTCATGCTGTGGAACACCGAGGTGCCGAACAACAAATCCTTCGCCTTCTTCCAGACGGAATTTTTCTGGCTGCGCGTGCTGCCGGTGCGCTGGGTCCTTCTGCTCATGCTCGCGCCGGCGGGAATCTGGGCGGCGGCCAGATTCGGCAACCGCGACGCGCTGTTCATCGTGCTGGCCTATGCGGGACTTTACTCGGCGGGCAGCATTGTCTTCTTCATCTGCGACCGCTATCGCTATCCGGTCTGGCCGGCCATGGCCGTGCTGGCCGGCGGCGGTTTGCTTGCGTTGATTGAAACCATCCGCCGACACAAGCCGCGCCGGACACTATGCATCCTCGCAAGCATGATCTTGATGGCCGCGCTTTCGCTGCACAACTGGTTCGGCGTGACGCTGCCGAATTTCGCGCACGATTACCAGTTCCGCTCCATGGCCGGCTACGACAATGGAAATTTCCAGCAGGCTCTTGCCGACATTGACCGCAGCGTCACGCTCGACCCGCTCGATTCCGCGACTCTTTACCAGCGCGGCAACGTGCTGTTCGCTCTCCACCGCCTCGACGACGCGCAAGCAGCCTACGAGCAGGCTTTGAAATTCATCCCCGGCAACGCGGGCGTGTGGAACAACCTGGGCACCACGCTCGACGAACTTGGCCGGACGGATG
>PKZR01000269.1:0-169 GCA_003133815.1 Limisphaerales bacterium
TGAAAAACAACCTCGGCGACGCGAAGAACCTCGTCCTGTTCATCGGCTACTGCGCGGAAGGCACGCTCGGCAACATGATCACGGCGGGCAAAAACCCTGTGAACATTTTCGGCGAACCCTACAACGTCCGCGCGAAAATTGTCTCGCTCGACACCTATTCCGGCCATGC
>PKZR01000269.1:210-8751 GCA_003133815.1 Limisphaerales bacterium
CCGGAATGGAGATGCTGCAACGGAATTGGCAGAGCGGTGTTAATTAAATGGTATGAGTGAACTAAAATATAAGTCTTCGTTCGCTACAAAGCTGTTTTATTGGGGAATTATAATTTGCTGCCTTGTCTTTTTGGCATTGACCGCACGCCTTAATTTCATCAAGGAACCAAACACCTCACCCGCGAACGCTTGCATCAACAATATGCGTCAGATTGATGCAGCAATAAATGAATGGGCTTTGATAAATGGAAAAACAAAAGGTACCGTTGTTACAGTAAATGACATCAAACCTTACATCAAACTTAACTCCAAAGGCAATGTTCCACCCTGTCCATCAGGCGGCACATACAATTTTGGAAAAGTTGGTGAGCCCGTAACTTGCTCCCTCGGCACAAACGTTGTCCCTGCGCACGTTTTGCCTTGAAACTGATTGTAGATATCGAAGGCCGAAGTCATCGTGCCGGAAAACAAACAGGCCGTGGAGATTTGATTCCTTGCCGTAACAAACGGCAACCCCGCCGACACCAAGAGCGACTCCGCCGAAGTAAAAGGCCATCCTGCCGACAGAAAAAGCATTCCTGCCGATATATAAAGCAATCCCGCTGTCTTAAAAAGCGTTCCCGCCGACAAATACAGCGTTCCCGCCGATTAAATAAGCATTCCTGTCGGAGTAATATTCCATCCCGCCTGCTAAAAAAGCACACCCTCCGAATTAAAAAGCATTCCTGCTTGAATAAAAATCCATCCCGCCGACAGAATAGGAAATCCGCTATTGACATCCAGTTGGTCGATTTTTAAGGTTTTCCGCATGAATCCAGATGCCGGAACTCCCAAAAATGTCGCGGGCAGGCCGTTGCCCGACCTCCAACAATCGCTTCGGGCCATCAGCCAGTTGTCCCGCTGGAAAATGCTCAAGGAATTGACCTGCGGCGAGGCGCGGACGATTGCCGAACTCGCGGCGGTGGGCGGGTGCAGCTACGAAAGCGGCATCAAACATTTGCAGGTCTTGCACAGGGCGGGGCTGCTGGAGCGTGGACGTGGCGGCGTCTATCAACTCGTGCGGCAATATCTTCCCACACCTGGCCAGCCGGTGGTGGACTTCGGTCATTGCCTGCTGCGGCTGGATGCGGCGGGATAAAGACATCGCGATGAAACCGAAGGCCGAGGTCATCATGCCGGCATACAAGCAGACAGTGGAGATTTGATTCAGCGCCGCGGGCGCGAAATTTTTGTAGCACGCAATCCGAAACAGGTTTCAAGCTCCGGCAGGAGCGGCATATTCCGGAAATTGCATCTCAATGCCTTCTCCTGTTCGTTTCAGTGGCTCCGCCCGAATACATACCAGTAAAAATCCCCTTTCCCCAATTCGATTGCGCCATAGCTGTTCCAAATGCGTTGGCTTTTCTTTGGCTGGCTTTAAGAGCTTTTAACTCGTTAATGCTTTGCGATATTCGCCGTGGCTTCCACTTGTGTTTAACTTTTGATTTTTGCAGTTTACTCGGCTTTTTAGATAGTAAAATGCTCTTCTCATGCCTTTTTAAGGGGGTTACAACGATTGGTGACGATGTTCCCAAAATTACACCTTTGAATTTGAATTTGGCCTTCGCTTTAGTGTTTTTATTCATAGGCTATTGCGCGCATGAATTAGTCCCTGAAATTCACGAACTGCACGGCGACGGGAAATTCATGGGCGCGCACGGCGGCAACGTCAGGCGGGCTGCAACTCGCGCACATGATTGAGGTCTCGCTTGCCAACCGGGCGCACATCCGTCGCCTCGACGGTGGCCACGGCCACGGTGTCGCCTGCCAGCGTGACAAATTCGACTTCGTAAGCCGCACCACCTTTGTGGATATGCACGACCGTGCCCACATCGCCCGCTTCCAGATTTTCTGCGGGCAGATTCTTCGTCAACACCACACAATCATGTTCTTTGATTTTCATTATGCCTCCAGAGGATAAACCGTCAGCAGGCGCGGCGCAACTGCGCCTTGATCCAGTTGCCACACGCTCCGCACCTGCGGATGACGGCCATTGGGACAATTTAATTTCCCCTCCACCTCGTAACGTGGGCCGAAACCCGTCTCGCGTATTTTCGTCACGTCATGTTTCTGCCCGTGTTCGCGCAATGCCTGCGCAAGTTGCTCCCACGCCGTGACTCGAAAACCAAAGTGCGTGAAGAACCGCGCCTTGCTTGCGCCAAACCGATGCGCCGGGTTGAGCAGGTAATCCACGATTTTCTCGCGCTCGACCACCAGCTTGTTCGCGGCGGGCAGTTTCATTTCACTCCCTGAAATTCACAAACTGCACGGCGACGGGAAATTCATGGGCGCGCACGGCGGCAATGACGGTCTGCAATTCGTCGCGGCTCTTGGAGTTCACGCGCACCTCGTCGCCCTGGATCTGCGTCGTCACCTTGAACTTGCCGTCGCGGATGAAGCCGGTGATTTCCTTGGCCACCGCGCTCTCGATGCCGTTTTTTATCTTGATGCTCTGGCGCGCATGGCCCAGCGGCGAGATGTCCGGGTCGCATTGCTCGATGCTTTTCATGCTGATGCCGCGCTTGGCGAGCTTGCCGATGACGATCTCGTTCAGCGTGGCGACCTTGAACTCGTTGTCGGCGGTGAGCTTGATCTCGGTTTTCTCGAGAAGGATCTCCCATTTGCTGTTCTTGAAGTCGAAGCGGTTGGCGAGCTCCTTTTTGGACTGGTTGACGGCGTTCTCGATTTCCATCGAGTTGACCTGCGAAACAATGTCGAATGAGGGCATAATGAATTTATGATTTTGGATTTACGATTTACGATTTTCCAAATGAAGTCAATAGTCAGTGGTCAGCAGTCTACAGCCCGCGAACAGTCGGGTTTCCTGCTACTGACTACTGACGACTGACTATGGACCATTAACGATGCGCATTTGCGGATTGAATAATTTGAAATTATTTGCCAGCTTCCGTCGAACCGAACCGTCAAATGACCGAAATCAAATCCAACGCCGACATCGAGCCGTGCCTTTCGGTCGTGATGCCCGTCTATAACGAGGCGGCGACGGTGGCGGACGTGATCAAGACTGTCCTGGCGCAGCGGCCCGTGCAGCAACTGATCATCGTGGATGATTGTTCGCGCGATGGAACGTGGGTCAAATTGCAGTCCATCGCGCAAGGCGAACCGCGCATCAAGCTCGTCCACCACGAGGTCAACCAGGGCAAGGGTGCGGCGTTGCGGACGGGATTTACGCACGCGACTTCGCCCGTCGTGATCATCCAGGACGCGGATTTGGAATATGACCCGTCGGAATATTTCCGCCTGCTCGTGCCGATATTGTCCGGAAAGGCGGACGTGGTGTTCGGCTCACGCTTCATCGGTTCGGATGCGCACCGCGTTTTGTATTACTGGCACTCGGTGGGCAACAAGGTTCTGACGACCTTTTCCAACATGGCGACGGGCGTAAACCTTACGGACATGGAAGTTTGTTACAAAACCTTTCGGCGCGAGATCATCCAGAAAATTTCGATCCAGGAAAACCGTTTTGGTTTCGAGCCGGAAATCACGGCGAAGGTCGCGCGGCTGAAAGTTCGGATATACGAGGTTGCCATTTCCTACAACGGTCGCACCTACGCTGAAGGGAAAAAAATCGGCTGGCGCGACGGCTTCCGCGCGCTCTGGTGCATCTTCAAATATAATTTTCTGCGCGGCTCATAGAAAGTTATGCGAACGGCCATTTTTCTCTGGCTTTGCTGGTGCGTGTTTTTCAATTGCGTCGGATGGATATTGTCAGCAGCGCATGAATTGAATTTTATTGGCTATGCGCTTGCCGCGTGTTTTGGAATCGCGGCGCTCATGGTCTGGCAAAAAAACGCTTCTGCAAAAAGATTTCAAAAAATCCATTTGCCGAAACTTCGCCGCCGTTTTCGCCGGCCGCTTCCGGCAATTTTTCTGTCCGCAGCTGCGTTGACTTTTTTCGGCGGTGTATTATATGCGCCGAACAATTACGACGCGCTGACCTACCGGCTACCGCGAATGTTGAACTGGCTCGCTGCTGGGCACTGGCTTTGGATTCCGACCGCCAACGAGCGGATGAATTATTCCGCCTGCGCGTGGGAATGGTCTGCGATGCCGGTTTTTGAGTTGCTGCGTTCGGATCGTGGATTGTTCCTGATCAATGCGGTTGGTTTTCTTCTGATGCCGGGATTGCTGTTTTTTGTGTTCCGGCAGCTTGGAATCGGGCGACGGGTGGCATGGACATGGATGTGGATTCTACCGCTGGCTTACGGTTATGCGACGCAGGCTGGAGGGATTGGAAACGATTTTACAGGAACGCTGTTCGGCCTGATTTCCGTTTATTACGGCTTGCTGGCGCGCCGTTCCCAAGACGTAAAAGACATCTGGCTCGCGGCGCTTGCTGCGGCGCTGATGTCCGGCACAAAACTTTCCAATCTGCCGCTGCTGCTGCCCTGCCTGGTCGCGGTCTGGCCGGCACTGGCGCGATTGCGCGAACGGTTGCCCGCGAGTATTGCGATTGCATGCGTCGCGGTTTTAATTTCCGCCGCGCCAATCATGGCGTTGAACCAGCTGAACACGGGTTCATGGAGCGGCGATCCAAATAACTCTGGCAAGATGCAGATTAAAAGTCCGCCGGCGGCCTTTCTAGGCAACAGCCTATTGCTGCTGAAACAATCGTTCATGCCGCCGGTGCTTCCTGCGGCACGCAAAATCAACGACTGGATGGATGAAAAGTTGCCCGATTCATGGCGCCGCACGCTGGAAGAAAAATTCCCGAGATATAATATGGGCGGCCTCAATGAACTTCCTCAAGAAGAAGCCGCCGGCCTGGGACTCGGTGTGACGCTGCTCCTGTTCGCGGCCATTGGCGCGGCGGTTTGCGAATTCACCCGGAAAAAATCTCTTCCGAAAATGTCGCCCGTCGGTCTGGCGGCGTTGATTTCAATTCTTTTTTATATGTTCAAAATGGGATCGGAAGCCACGGCCAGATTGCTTCTACCGTATTATCCGCTGGCCATCGTTCCCTTTTTGCTGTTTACCGTTCATGAACGCTTTCTGCGCCGCCGCGCCTGGAAAATTTTTGCTGCGCTGGCGGCGTTGAGCGTTCTGCCGGCGCTTATATTGTCTCCGTCGCGCCCGTTGTTTCCCGCCGTATCCGTGTCCGAATGGCTGGTGCAACATTATCCCGGCAAACCGGCGGCGCAGCGGACTGCGGCGGTTTATTTGGCCTACACGCACCGCAACGACGCGCTTGCTCCGTTGCGTGCTGCACTCCCCGACGGAGTTTTGAAAATCGGTTTTTTTGCCACCATAAATGACTCGGATTATTCGCTCTGGCGTCCGTTTGGATTCCGGCAGATTGAATATCTGCAAACCGGCACCGGTCAATCCGTCGAAATCCCAGGCGACATCGAATGGATTGTCATTAAGCGTGCCGTCTGGCAGGAAGCGGGACTTGCACCACTGGAAACATGGGCGGCCACGCACCACGCAAAAATCATGCTGTCAGTTCCCATCGTGACGCTGGTAGGCTGGGGCGAACAAACCTGGTGCGTGCTGCACGTCGAAAAACCCTGACTCGCCAAACCGCCGCGCCTNNTGAACGAGGCGGAAACGCTCGCGCGCTGCATCGAAAAGGCAAAGCTCGGAATCCAACGCTCCGGTGTGCGCGGCGAAATCGTCGTCGCCGACAACGGCAGTCTCGACAACTCGATTGAAATTGCGGAAAAATCCGGCGCGCGGGTTGTTCTGGTAAATGAAAAGGGCTATGGCCGGGCGCTGCGCGGTGGAATCCAGGCCGCCGCCGGCAAATGGATTCTCATGGGCGATGCCGACGACAGCTACAACTTTTCCGAAATCTCCGGCTTCGTGGTAAAACTTCAGGAAGGATTCGAACTTGTCATGGGCTGCCGGCTGCCGGTTGGCGGCGGAACCATTTTGCCCGGCGCGATGCCGTGGAAAAACCGCTGGATTGGAAATCCAATTTTATCTTTCATCGGACGGCTTTTTTTCAAATGCCCCGCGCACGATTTTCACTGCGGCCTTCGCGGATTCACGAAGGACGCATTTGAGAAAATGGATTTGAAGACGACAGGCATGGAATTCGCCTCGGAAATGGTCATCAAATCCACGTTCAAAAATTTGAAGATCGCCGAAGTGCCGATCACCCTGCACAAGGACGGGCGCTCGCGTCCGCCGCATTTGAAACCCTGGCGTGACGGCTGGCGACACTTGCGCTTCATGCTGCTCTTCTCGCCGCAATGGCTGTTTCTGGCGCCGGGAATCTGTTTGTCGGCGCTGGGCATTCTCTTCGCCGCCGCACTATCGTTGGAAAACATACAAATCGGCGGCGTCGCGTTCGATGTCGGAACGCTCGTGGTCGCGTGCATGACTGTCATCATCGGATTTCAACTCGTCGCGTTCGCGTTTTTCACAAAAGTATTTGCCATTGCCGAGGGGCTACTGCCGGACGACCCGAAATTTTCGCGCGCCTTCAAATTTTTCAACCTGGAAAAAGGGATTTTGATCGGCCTCGCTATTTTGCTGGCGGGAATTGTTTTGTCGGTGCGGGCGGTGTGGATTTGGAAGCTGGCGGGCTTCGGCGAATTGTCGCCGGAGGAAAACCTGCGCCGGCTGATTCCGGCGGCGACGCTCATCGTGCTCGGCATCCAGTCCATTTTTTCCAGCTTCTTCATGAGCGCGCTGGGATTGAAGACATCTTCGCGCAAACCGCCGGCGCTGCCCAAGCCATGAAATCCATTGACCGGCTGCTGCAACGCTGGCGGATTGCCAGGGCGCGGCGCTTCATCAAACCGGGCGCGCGGATTCTGGACATCGGCAGCGCGGATGGCGCGCTGTTCCGCCAGTTGAACATTTCCGGCGCTCAAGGCATGGGCATTGATCCGACTTTGAAATCGAACACGACCGTGCAAGGCGTGCCTATGATTGCCGGATTTTTTCCGAAAAACATGCCGGCAACGGGGCCGTTTGATGTCATAACAATGCTCGCGGTGCTGGAACATTTTCCTCCAGCGCAATACGAGGATTTGCGACGCGGCTGTGTTAAATTTTTAAAACCCGGAGGGCGGCTGATCATCACAGTGCCTTCGCCTGCGGTTGACCATATTCTATCCGNNGGATTGAACAACCTGTTTGTTTTTGAGCGTATTGCAGAGTGAACTTCTTGCCCGGCTTGTTGCTGCTAAATATTGATGGACGGGCGCTTCGATATTCCATGACAGGCCGGACATGATCCGGATTGTAATCGAATGACAAGGTTGTCAAAATAGTTCCATTGGAATTGGAGTTTATTTGATACAAAACCGTGGTTTTCCTCTTCGCAAACAAGGTTATTTACGTCAGACACGAGGTTTTTTACGCCGGATGCAAGGTATTCCGGCGCGGACACAAGGTTATTTACGCCGGATACAAGGTATTCCGGAACGAACACAAGGTTATTTATGCCGGATACAAGGTATTCCGGCGCGGATACAAGGTTATTTATGCCGGATACAAGGTATTCCGGAGCGGATACAAGGTTATTTGTCGCGGATAACCTCGCATGCGCGCCGGAAAACCTCTCAAAAATGGTGAATTTTACCATTTTCGACCCTTTTTCAACCGCCAAACCCATTTTTTGGAGGTTTTGGCCAGTTTAACCATACTTTCCCGGCGGACAATTCGCCGGGGACAAACAAAGGACAACTCAACGACGAACAAAATCATGAAAACTAACAATATAAACCTCAAAAATACTCACAAATATGGCTAATCAACCCTATTTCCCAAACCAGGAAGGCAAACAAGGCCCTTTCTTCAACAACATCCAGACCAAAGCCAGCAAATATTATCTGGATCTGGAAATCACCACCGACCGCCAGGCCAAGCTCACCCTGGTTCTGGCCTGGCTCATCTGGGCATGGCAAACCTATCTGCCCGCCCGGCGGAAAGATGCCCCCGCCGCCACCAATTGGCGGGAGAGCCTCGCCTATGGCATCAGCGATGACACCACCAACACCGCCCCGCCCGTTCCCGCCGTGCTCGTCCCGCCCACCGGCACCCCGTTCTATGGGATGCTCACATGGCTGTTTGAAGAAATTGCCCGCTGGAAAAAAGCCCAGGGCTACACCGACTCCATCGGGGCCGACCTCGGCATCATCGGCGCCGCCCCTGTGGCCCATACCGACCCGCCGCTGTTGTGGCAGGGCAACGTGGCGCAAAACAGCGTGGAGATCCTTACCACATTCTTTGAGCATGCGGGCGCGAGTTTGGAAAGCCTGCGACAGGGCGAAACTGTTTTCAGCTTTCTCGCCATCATGACCAGCAGCCCCTACACTGACAACCGTCCCGTGAAAGTTGCCGGCCAAGCGGAATGGCGGGATTACCGCGCCTGCTGGTGGGACAACGACACCGCCTCCATGCAGTTCGGTCCCGTCCTGCGCGTGCTCGTGAACGGTTAAACCGGCCGACAGGTAAATCATCAAAGCCGCTCCGGCCAGCCGGGGCGGCTTTTTTTCTACACTGATATTTTGACACCCTACAGCA
>PKZR01000455.1 GCA_003133815.1 Limisphaerales bacterium
CATAGGTGATAGCCGTGGCCGTTGGCGCACTCAACAATATTGGAGTTGCAAGATTCACCGTCACGCTCACTGTGTTCGTCACGTAGTTGTAATCCGCCGTATCAGTTGGCGTGAAAAACAACAACACGTTCGTTATGCCCGCCTTTGGCGCAATCGACGAATNNGTCACGCTCACCGTGTTCGTCACTGTGTTATAATCTGCCGTGTCCGTTGGCGTGAAGCTCACCAGCACATTGGTTGTTCCTGCCAGGGGAGCAATTCCAGAATTCACAAAAACAAGCGTTCCGGCAATCGCCACGCCCGTCGCATTGGTAAATGTCCCTCCAAGCGTCGAACTTGCCAGCGTCTGACCATACGTGATTGCCGTCGCGCTCAACGGCGTCGAAACAATCGGTGTTGAAAGATTGATCGTCAACACCGCCGCAGATTGAGTCCCCAAGGCAGACGCGGTGTTTGTTGGATTGCTCAAGGCGAGGTTCACCGTCAGGTTTGATCGCTCCAGAGAGTTGCCCAGAACCGATACGGTAAAGCTTTTCGAAACCGTTTCTCCATTCGTCCAGTTCAGCAAGCCGGAAACGGCGGTGTAATCTACGCCGTTCACAGCCGTGCCGCCGGCTACCGTTGCATAGGACACTTGGGCCGCGCCGTTGGTGCCGCCAAGCCTGTTCACAGTGATAGTCAAGTTTGTGACCGTCTCCTTGACGCTGTAAGCCGTTGAATTGAATGAAAACGTTCCCGAGAGCAGGCCGAAGACGGAAACTGAATTCGACGTGCCAACAATCACCTCGCCGTCGGCGACGGTCGGCACGTTGAATTTGACGCCCGCGCCAAGGAGGTCGCGGTTGCCCGACGCCTGACCACTGTTATAAAGCTCGGTCGTAAAATTAGTGGCATTACACGCCACGAGCGTAGCCGCCGCCCCAAGCGACGTCGGCATTTGAATGGTCCAGACAATTCCGTTGTTTGTCCCGCTTGCGGAGATGCTGGGGGTAGATCCCTTGTTTGGGTAAGTGCGGGCGGTATCAGACAAGATGACATTATTGGCCAGCGCACCATTGGTCACCGATATGGCCTTCAGATTCTCGTTTTGCGCCGCGTAATAAATCCGGCCGTTAAAATAGGCGGGCGTGTCAAACGAAGCCCCGATCTGGCCAAGATTGGTCTGTACGATGAAATCGAAGACGTTGTTTTGGTCATAATGATTGTTCCCGGTGGTGAACTGGTCGCGGTTGACGACAAAAATCTGTCCCTGCTTGCCGGCTCCGAGCATCTCATGCGGATAATTCCCCGTCTGGTCGGGCAGCAGCATCAGTCCGCCGGAGCCGAGGTCGGAGTCTTGGGATTGCAAGGTGGCCTGATCCCACGGTGTGAAATAATCAGCTACAGCCAGCCCGTTGGTCGTCGTCAGTTTCATGAAGCTGTCGCCGTAATCCACCTTGCCGGAATTGTTCGTGGCGCTGAAACTTCCATTGCCGACCATAAAATAGAGGTTGCTGTTATTGTCCACGCATAATCCGTCGCCGCCCATCCAGAGGCCGCCCTCGGCCGCGTTCGCACCGTAGGTGGAAGTCGTTGCGTTGGGCGTGGTGTTGAAAACATAATTGGTCAGTTGCGTCAGGTTGGTGGTGCTGAAGCCGATGATCCAGCCGTGATACGGGTCGGTGTCCGCGTAACCGGCATAAGATATGTAAACGATCCCGCCGGACAACGTCAGTGCGCAACGCTGGTTTTCCTGCTTGGCATTGAACGTCACACGTCCGGCGACGCTGTCCACGCCGGTTCCGGCCACCGATGCGGTCACCAGCACATTTGTATCCGTGCCGTTGGTGATGTTCAGCGCATGAAGGTAATGATAATAGTTTGTGACTCCACCACTGACGATGCCGGTGAACACATCCACGTAAAGCGTCCCTGAATTGGTGTCAATCACCGGCGTGCCTGTGCTGCCGACCTGGGGAACGATGTCCGTGTAGGCGCCGCCGTTGTAACGCGTGCCGAAACTCTTGTTCGTATAGGTCGCCGTCGTGGTCACCGCCGCAGCGCCGAGATTCGTTTTCCAAAGCTGACCGCCCGACGCGCCCCCATTGTCCGCGTCGAACGCATAAACCGTTGCGTTTTCCGTGGCGATGTAAATCACGTTGTGCGTCCCCTGCCCCGGAATGTTCACATTGGGCATGTACAGCGGCTGCGCATAAACACAGCCATCCACCGGATAAGTCAGAAGCTTGCCGAAACGCGTGGAGGTCACGTTGGTCAGGTTCAGGATCGTCTCGTTGGTGTTCAGCCCCGTGCGCAGGTTGTTATTGTGATACGTCCAGACGCCCACCTGCGCTTCTGTGCGCAGGGAAGCCAGCGCCAAACACCACACCAATATGATTAAAGTCAATACCCTCACGATTATCACAGAGCATAATCTTAATTTGGCATTGTTCAATCAAAATGCAGCCGGCATCATAAAAGGATTGCTCTGGACAACCAGCTTCACCCGGCGCAAAGTCGCTCTTCAGCAGCAAATTCGCAACCCGATGAAACGCGCGTTCACACTCATTGAACTGCTGGTGGTCATTGCCATCATCGCCATATTGGCGGCGTTGCTTCTGCCCGCATTGAACCACGCAAAATCCTCCGCCAAACGAATCACCTGTACCAGCAACGTCGCCCAGATCAACCTCGCCGTCCGCCTGTATGCCGACGATCACTCCGACATCGTCGGCTTCTACACCAACACCATTTACTTCGATTACAAGAAGAACATCCTGCCGTATCTCGGCCAGACCGGGAACTCGTCCACCAACGCCGTCTTCGTGTGCGCCGCCGATGACTGGGTTTTCACCGGCACCCTGGGTTCGTGGTTCACCGACCCTCCCCTGAGCGGCCACGGCTTTTGCAACCAGTCATGGACGGATTTTTCAAGCTACTGGTTCAACGGTCTCTCGCGCGACGACAACACCAACGACGTGGGCATGGCTCAAAAACCCTTCGCCACCACGCGCAAGCCGGACATGACCGAACTCATCGGCGAGATTTCAGGCGGCGGCGGCTTGAGCAGCCACGACCGCCGTCAGCCGCTGCAATTCCCTGACGCCCTCAACGTGATGAGCTTTGTGGACGGCCACGCCGCCTACATCAAGATCTACTGGAACGGCACACAGGGAGTGGACGGCTTTTCCGCCTTCTACGAACCTCCCGACGGCTACGACTACAAATGGACGGGCAATTAGACCGGCCAACCCGCGCGGCTTTCACCACGCGGGTTGATTCGGTTCCACTTATCGGTGGCCCTGCGCAAATGGTGGCCCTACGCAAGTAGTTACGGCACCACGACGACAACCGGCGGAGCGCTTTCCTGGCTCTCGCCCGTTGAGTTGCGCGCGGTCACGGTCGCGCTGACCTTGGTGCCCGACACCAACCCGGTGATCGTCGCCTCAGGGTCCGTCGTCAACAACTCCGCCAGAATCGTGTCACCCGCCGCATTTCTTATAATGAACCGGAAGCCGTCCGCACGGCGTGAATCACCGCTATGCGCATACAACGCCTGCGATCCCGCCGCCCCGGGCGTGACCGTGAGATTCTCCGGCACATCCGGCCCGGCCGTGTGGCCCGGCATGTCGAATCCAAACGCCAGCCAGCGCGGATCGTTGTCGTCCAGCAACTGGCCCAGTTCCGACTGCAAGCCCGTCATCCGCGCCCGACCGGCATTGATCCCGTCCTGCAAATTCGACTGCGCCG
>PKZR01000237.1:0-2066 GCA_003133815.1 Limisphaerales bacterium
CCGGCATCAATTGCATCAGCGCGACGAACCGGAATTTTCCCGGACGCATGGGCGACAAGGAATCGAAGGTGTTTCTCGCCTCGCCGATGACCGTGGCAGCGAGCGCGATTGCCGGAAAGATTGTTGACCCGCGCGAGTATCTTGGGAATTGAACAAATGAAATTATGGCTGTCGCCACTTACGCCGAAGTTTCCTGGGAACGCATGAGCAACGCGGTTGAAAAAGTTCGTCAACGATTGCTGCGTGCGGCCCGCGCTTTGGAACAGGCAAAAGTTCCCTACGCCGTCGCTGGAGGCAACGCTGTGGCCGCTTGGGTTTCGCGCGTGGACGAGGCGGCGGTGCGCAACACGCAGGACGTGGACATTATTTTGCGCCGCGCCGATCTTCCCGCCGCGCGCACGGCTTTGGAGCAGGCTGGATTTGTGTATCGTCACGTTGCAAACATGGACATGTTTCTCGACGGGCCGGACGCGAAGGCGCGCGATGCCGTTCACGTTGTTTTCGCCGCTGAAAAAGTCCGCGCGGAATACGCCGCCCCGGTGCCGGATGTTTCAGAATCCGAGGAAACGGAAACGTTCCGCCTGCTTTCGCTTGCCGCTCTTGTGCAAATGAAACTGACTTCATTCCGCGACAAGGATCGGGTGCATTTGCGCGATCTGATGGACGTGGGCTTGGTGGATGCAACCTGGTTGGAACAGCCCATGCCGGTCGCGTTGCTGTCGCGTTTGCAGGAATTGCTCGACAACCCGGAAGGTTGAACCGCAAGAGTATTTGAGGAATTAAAAACAATGCGTCGGAACCTGATGATTTTGCTGTTGCTCGGCTCGCTGTCGGCGGCGTTTGCGGCCGACACCGTCACGGGCCGTGTCGTCAAAGTCCTGCCGCTCTTTCTCGACCTCAAAGGCCACGACGCAGTTTCGCCCAGCCTGTTCGACCGCGACGCCTACCAGTTTTATTTGAGCCAGCACACGAACGACATTTCCGCCGTGCGCTTCGACGTTCTGTGGAAGGCGTCGAAATCGGACAAACTAAAACTGCGCGCCGAACTGCGCGGCGTCGGTGCGGACGGTTTGCCCAGGCAGACCGTTCTTGAACAGGAGGTTGTCCCGAAGTATTTCCGAAGCTGGACTTCGCTCACGCTTGGCGGCGACGATTATAAAACTTTCGGCGAGGTCGTCGCATGGCGCGTCACGCTCTGGAACGGCGACGAACTGATTGGCGAACAGAAATCATTTCTCTGGTAAGGCATGATTCCCGTTAAAATCATCTGCTCCTGCGGCCAGAAATACTCCTTCGATGTCGAGCCTGTCGGCGGCAAAATGCCGGTGCCGGTTTTTTGTCCCGCCTGCGGCCGCGAAGGCACGCGCGACGCGGAACAAATCATCGTAAAAGCTCTCAATACAAAGACGCAGCCGCTGCCGCCGCCCGCCGTCAACACGCTTTTGAATTCCGCGCCAATCGCGCCGCATCTCGCGCAGGCGCTCAAGGACGCCGTCGTGCAGGAACTCGCCGCGCAACGCCGCGAACTGCTCGCCGCGCAGCACACCGCCGCCGCCGAGTTGACCGAACTTGCCCGCCGCCTCGAAGCCGTCCAGACGCCGATGTTCGAACGACTTCGCGCCTATGAGCAGCGGATTGCGGAACTGGAAAAAGAACTTGGCGAACAGTCGAAGGAAAACCGCGAGCTGCTGAAAATGAAAATCGATTTGTTGCGCGAACAGATTGAAAAGGAGCGAGTCACCAGCAGCCGGATTAATTTTAATTAAGTGGCGGCCGACGTGAGCCGGCTTGTTTCAAATTAAGGCGAACTCAAGTTCACTGCTACGATCTTGCCGGAGATTTTTTATCCTGAACCAGCATCGCCTGCTCGTAGCACTTCAAGGATTCCTCGTAACGCGCCAGTTTGTTGAGCAAACCGCCTTTGTGCAAATAGGCTGTCACCAGCGAGGCATCGGCGGAAATGGCGCGGTCGCAAAACGCCAGCGCCTCGTCCGTGCGGCCGAGTTTTTCCAGAGCCGACGCTTTTTTGACAAGCGCCTCCGCGTTTTGAGGCTGCGCGGACAGGG
>PKZR01000237.1:2216-6375 GCA_003133815.1 Limisphaerales bacterium
GCAAACCCAAACGAGCCGACGAGATACAAAGTCAGTTGCTGAGTCCGCCGCGCGGCATCGACGTCGCCGGCGCGTTGCGTGGAAATGGCCTGTTCCAGTTGCGCGATGCGCGCGTTCATCGCGTCTGCGTTGCGCTGGGCGGCGGCCGCCTCCTCCTCGCGGCTCTGCTCGATCTGCAACTGTGTCGCGTGCAATTGCGCCTGGATTTGCACATAACCGTTCGCCACCGCGTCGGAGTTCGTGGGAATGGAATTGGTCTCGTCGGCAAAAATTCGGCCGCCGAAAATCGCGACGAGGCAGACAATCAAAACAATTTTTAGAAAGCGCAGCATGAGCTGCCAGATGAAACCAGCCGCGGCCTAGTTTTTCAAATCAAATTCAATCTGCGAGCGTGATTTGGTTTGGACGTTGATCATCTCCATCATTCCGACCTGCCACTGGCCGTTCACGTCCTTTTTGAAATCCTTGGGATAAAACTCCTTGAGCTTCCTGCCCTGCGCATCGTAAGCGTAAGCCTGCACGATGCCGAGCGTTTCCTCGTCAATCCACGAATCCACGCGCGAATAGCCGTTAGTGGACGGATTTGGATTCGTGCTTTCCAGGACTTTGCAAATGCGTGTGCGACTGTTTTCCCTTTTCAAAATCTTCTGCTCCGGCCAATGGAAAAATTCCATGCCCAAATCGGCAATCCAGAAATCTGATTTTACAAAAGGAATCATAACTTGATTTTCATGCAAATGCCTTGCAGGAATGAAGTCCTGTGAACGTCCAACGCCTCCTTTATATTCAGAAAAATCATACTCATTAGGTTCACCATTTCTGTGAATGATTGCCAATTCCACTGATGGAGGAGAGCTGTCGTTGTCGTAATTGGTTTGCCTTGCGACGTAACTCACCCGCCAATATCCAGTTGTCACGAGCGTTCCCCAAAAAATAGGAATATTGGTTGTCATTCCCTTTGAATCGCGGATTTTCAAGGTTCCATTTTGAGTAAAATTTGTGGCAGGACTTTGTTCCAAAAGTTGTTTCGCCAATTGCTGCCCTTGAATTTCTGCGTCAGACAAATCATTCGTCGTCTCCGCCGTCGCGCCAGCGGCCATAAATAAAATTATCGCGACGGCTACGGAAAGAATTTTCATTTCCCTTCCAGCGCGAGTTGAATCGCCTCGGAAATCTGCCGGACGAAATGGACTTTCAATTTTCCGCGCACTTCCGCCGGAACGTCCAGCCAGTCGGATTTGTTTCCTTCCGGCAAAATCACCTGCTTCACGCCGAAGCGTGACGCAGCCAGGACTTTTTCCTTGATGCCGCCCACGCGCAGCACACGCCCGCGCAGGCTGATTTCGCCAGTCATCGCCGTGTCCGAACGAACGCGTCGGTTGCTCAACAGTGAAGCCAGCGCGACTACCAGCGTCACGCCCGCGCTGGGCCCGTCCTTTGGCGTCGCGCCTGCCGGAACGTGTATGTGCAAATCGAATTTCGCGTAATCGCTCAAATCCAGATTCAATTTTTTCGCCTGCGAACGCAGATAACTCACCGCCGTCTGGGCGCTTTCCTTCATCACGTCGCCGAGCGAGCCGGTCAACAGCAATCCGCCGCGCCCGCGCATTCGCGTCGCCTCGATGAACAAAATTTCACCGCCGACGGGCGTCCATGCAAGGCCTGTCGCGATGCCGTATTCTGTGATTTTTTCCGCGCTTTCGGAAATGAACGGCGCGTGGCCGAGATAATTTTCCAGTTCGCCAGCTTCGATCTTCACCATCGTGGCCGTCCCATTTTTTGAGACTATTTTCCGCGCGGCCTTGCGGGCGAGCGCGGCGATTTCGCGTTCCAATTGCCGCACACCGGCTTCGCGGGTGTATTCGCGGATCAATTTTTTAAGAACGGCGTCAGAGAATTGAACATCCTTTTTGGTCAGGCCATGTTCCTCAACCTGGCGCGGCACGAGATAGCGCTTGGCGATCTGCAGTTTTTCCGACTCGGTGTAGCTCGGCAGCTCGATGACTTCTAGCCGGTCGCGGAGCGCGGGATGAATCGGTTCGAGCCAGTTTGCCGTGGCGATGAAAAGGACACGTGACAAATCAAACGGCAAATCCAAATAGTGGTCGGTGAACGTATGGTTTTGGGCGGGATCGAGAACCTCGAGCAGCGCTGCCGCTGGGTCGCCGCGGAAATCCGCGCCGACTTTGTCCAATTCATCCAGAAGAATCACAGGATTGCGGCTTTCGACGCGGCGCAAGGTTTGGATGATTCTGCCGGACATAGCGCCGACATAAGTGCGGCGGTGGCCGCGAATCTCCGCCTCATCGCGCATTCCGCCGAGTGAAATGCGTGCAAATTTTCTGCCGAGGGCGTCAGCGACGCTTTTGCCAAGGGATGTTTTGCCGACGCCGGGCGGTCCGACGAGGCAAAGAATCGGGCCTTTGATTTGCTTGCGTCGCTTGATGACGGCGAGAAATTCCAGCAGGCGGTCTTTGACTTTTGTCAGGCCGAAATGCTGCTCATTCAGGATTTTTTCCGCCGCCTTCAAATCAAGCTTGTCCTCGGTGGATTTTTCCCAAGGCAACGCCAGAATCCAGTCGAGATAATTTCGCGCGATGCCGTATTCGGCGGCGGCGGGCGGCGTCTGCTGCAATCGTTCCAGTTCCTGCTCGGCGGCTTTGCGGACTTCGGCGGGTAAAACCGCCTTGTCAATTTTTTCGCGGAGCGATTTGGTTTCGCCCGCATTCGGCTCATTGTCGCCGAGTTCGCGCTGGATGGCGCGCAACTGTTCGCGCAGGAAAAAATCGCGCTGAGTCTTGGCGATGGACGAGGCGACGTCATTTTGAATTTTTGAGCTTAACGTCAGGACTTCCTGCTCGCGGTTGAGCATCGGCAGAAGTTTTTGCAACCGCTCGCGGACGGAAACGGTTTCGAGCAGTTTCTGCCGTTCTTCGAGCGGCAGATTCAAATTCGCGGCGATCAAGTCCGCAAAATGTCCCGGATGCTCCGTGTTCAGCGCGGCGATTTTCACTTGATCGGTCAGCGCAGTGGACATCTTGGCTATTTCCTCGAATTGCTTGTGCGCATTGCGAAGCATCGCCTGGAGTTCGACGGAATTTTCCGTTTCATCGCGGAGCAGTTCGTAAGTTGCGCGCAAAAACGGCGCGGGTGGCGTGTATTTTTTCAGGCGGATGCGCCAGAGACCCTCGACGAGCACTCTTACCGTGCCGTCCGGAAATTTTACCATTTTCGACAGACGCGAGACGCAGCCGACTTCGTGCAAATCTTCTGGATTTGGCTCGGAGATCTCGGGTTTGCGTTGCAACACCGCGCCAAAAAGGCGGTCACCAGCGACGATGTCGTCAATGAGCTTGAGGCTCTGCCCGGTCTCGACGAGAAGCGGCACAATAGCTCCGGGAAAAATAACGATGTCTGAAAGGCCAAGAACCGGCACCGTGTCCGGCAGGGAGCGCGATGAGATTCGCGGCGGCGCATCCGATTTTTCGGAAGCGCCGAGGATGCTGATAAACTCCGTTTCCGGCGATGTCGTCGTCGTTTCCACAATCATTAAATGCCGTGCGCCGGAAAAGATGAATGCACACCGGCTAACTTCCTTCGGTAATTGGAACTTTGGTCGTCTTGGAATGTGAATGATGCGCCACCGGAACGTCAATGCGCAGAAAACCGTTCACATAAACAGCCTTGGCCTGACCGAGATCAAAGCCGGCAGGCAATTCAATCATGCTCTCGAACGGGCCGTAGCTGATTTCCATGACAAGAAAAGTACATTGCGGTGGGCGGCAGCAATCGGGGCGCGTCCCGGAAATCCGCAGGCGGTTTTCCTCGACGGTGATCTCGAGGTTTTCGCTCTTCATGCCGGGGAGTTCCACCTTGACGACGAGGCCGGAGTCGGTGGAATAAACATCCGTATTCGGCACCCAACGGCCGTTTGCCGATCCGTGTCGTCCGCTCACCGCCGAGCCTCGCGTGACAAAATGCACCGTCGAACTGACTTTGGTTACGGCCATGATGAAAAAATGATATATTAACTCATCTGAATTAGCAAGCTGACGGCTTGCTAATGATTTACGCTGGCAACATACTCTCAAATTATCTGCGCGCAAATGGAATTTTTTTTACCAATTATTCTCGTATCCCATTTGAACTGATTTGGTTT
>PKZR01000237.1:6506-6726 GCA_003133815.1 Limisphaerales bacterium
AAGTGCGCCTGAATTTCGGTCACCGCATTTTGAACCAAAACGGGAAATTGATACTAGAAGCGGAAACATTCCACGTCTGCACCGGAATTGACGAAAAGCCAAAACGGCTGCCGGAGGAGTTGGTAGAAAAATTAGGGCCTTATTTGAAGGCAGGTTTATGAGCCGCTATTGAGAAATTACCGGTCACGCCCGAATTTTTCAGGTTCGATGGCAGCCAGCT
>PKZR01000261.1 GCA_003133815.1 Limisphaerales bacterium
ATATTTGAAATGAGACTTTCCAAGTTTTCAGGCTGAAACTAAATATTGTCGATGAAGAAGATTTGCAATCGCTTTAAAATGAACTCGAAATCCAGCACGCGAACATTTTAGACGCACTGTATGACGCCATCCGTTTTCATCCGTGCGACGAGCCAGCAGGTATCGCGTTGCAGGCAGAGGGCCACGTCGTCACGCAAGTCCGGGTTTGCCAGCAGCCGCCGCGCATTCTCCGAATCGCGCATTGCCCCGGACAGATTGGATTTCGCTTTTGCATAGGCTTGCTGTGCTGCCTTGACCGAAGCGGCATTGGCACCTCCGCCAAAACCGCCGGACACCACTTCGCACATCGCGCCCGCAGCCAAAGTGTCTTCCAGCGCGGCGTTTTCACCCGTGCCTGCACAAACGATAAGTATGAGTCCAATCTTGTTTCGCCGGAGAAATTCCGCCGTCGCGCCAAGGTTCAAAAATGAGGCGGCCAGAATCATCTTGGCTCCGGCGCAGGCGCGAAGCGCCCTGGTACCGTTGGTGGTGGTGGAAACGATTGTTTTGCCGCGGACTTTTGTCGGTGTGTATTCGCGTGGGGAGTTGCCTAGGTCGAAATCAATTCCGCCGGTGGAAATGCGGACGCCGTTTCGCTCGCCGCCGAGCAGGACATCCGGGCGCGATTTTTTCAACTCCAGCGCCTCGGAAATTTCGGCGACGGGGATGACGGCTTTGGCGCCATTGTGCAGCGCTGTGGCAATTGTGCTGGTGGCTCGCAACACGTCGAACACAACACAAACGGTTCCGCTCAAATCACGGCTGGCGAGCGCAGCAAATTCCGCCGGTGTGAAAAGGACTTCGAGGTTCATGCGATTTTTTCAGCGATTGATGATGGCGGTGAGGTCAACTCTTACGCCCTTGACGGTATTGAAGCCATGAACTTGAACGGTCACGGTATTTGTTGCCAGAGATGCCAGGTTGGTCTTGTAAAGGTCGGTCGGCACGATCAGGACGAAAGGAGTGTTTTCGCGAATAAAGCCGGCGGCCTCATTTGCGTCAAGCGTTTGCATGTCGTTGGTGACGATTCCACGAAATTCCCAGACCAGGCTTGGCTCGTCGTATCCGACGGTGGCAAATTTCATTTCAGGCTCGAGAAACGGACTTGCCTTTTCAAAAAGCTGGTGCGAGGCGAACTCTGTTCTGGCCGTCACAAAGCCTGCCGTTGTCAGGACGACGATGAAAACCGTCATTGCCGCCGCCCATCTGAAAATCTTCAAGCCGGGAATCGCACGCGCGAGCCAGATGGCTATGAACGGAAACGCGGGCAGCGTGTAATGCGGCAGCTTGGTGCGGACCAGCGTGAAGGTCAGAAACACTAACCCCGCCTGCATGAGCAGATACCATCCGAACGTGTCGGCGGCGCTGGAAACATGCCAGTTCCAAAGCGCCTTCGGTACGCGGAAGGCCCACGGAAAGAAGCTAAAGAAAAATGTGACAAAGAAAAACGGCAGCAGCAGGAGATAGTTCAACAAACTTTTTCCACCATGTCCTTCCATCACGCCGACGGAGCGGAAGATGACGTGGTGGCCGATGCCAACGGTGAAAAACTCCCCATTTGTGGCGATCAAGGCGGGAATGCCCCAGACGGCGATGATTGACAGTGTCAAGACCATGCCCGCCGCAAAACGCAACAGGGATAAATTAAATTCCTTCGGGCGCAGCCATTTCCCCAGAAGCAATCCGCCGATGGGCAGCCACGCGACCGGGCCTTTGGCTAGAAAGCCGAGCGCGAGACTGATGTGGAAAATCCACCACCAACGTCTCGCGTCCATGGCGTCTGGCCGCGTCAATTCCCAGCCGCTCCATGCAGCGGCGGCCACGAAAAAAATCATCGGCATGTCTGCCGTGGCAAGCCGCGCATTGGCGAGCATTTGAAGCGTGGTCGAGAAAATTACCGCCGCCGCCAGTGCCGCCTGCGGTTTGGCGAAACGCCGCGCCCAGAAAAAAATCAACAGCGATGTTCCGGCGGCGAAGAGGGCCGACGGCAGACGTGCGGCGAACGTGTTTTCCCCGAACATTTTGTAGCACGCCATTTGCGACCAATAAATCAGCGGAGGCTTGTCGAAGCGATACGCGCCGTTGAACCATGGAACGATATAATCAGGGCGCTGGAGCATCTCGCGGCTTGCCTCGGCGAAACGCGGTTCGTCGCGGTCGGTCAGCGGCAGAATCCAGGTCCCGCTGCAAAACATCAGGAGGCTGAACGCAAAGATTGCGAGCGCGGGCCGGGCGGCGAGTCTGGTCAGGAACTGTTGCACGCGCAGATTTTATTCCAATTTGGTGCGGATGTAATGAAAAAGATATTGCTGCGACCAGCCGGCGTGCGGGCCGAAATGTGTCGCGGCGAAATGGCGCAGGCGTTTCTCGCTGACCCTGCGGCGCGGAAAATAAAGCCGTTGCAACGCGCGTTCAATCCAGACATCCACCGGAAACGCTGAATCAAAACCGTAGCCGAATAGCAAAACGCAGTCGGCGATTTTGCCGCCGACGCCGCGCAGTTTCATCAGTTCTTCGCGCGCCTCGGGATAATCCATTTTGTGTATGGCTTCCAAATCAAATGAGCCGTCGGCAATCCGTCGCGCGGCGGCGAGCAGGCTGGGCGCGCGGAAACCCATTTTGCAGGCGCGCAGTTCCGCTTCGGATGCGGTGGCGATTTGTTGGGGCATAGGAAAGGAATGAAACAAATCGCTGCCAATATGTGGCTGCGGCGCAAGCCGCTCGCCAAAGCGTTCGCAGAGCAGGGAAACGATCTGGCGGATTTGGACAATCTGCTTGGTTGAGGACAAAATGAACGATGCGAGACATTCCCACGGGTCTTGACGCAAAATGCGGAGTCCGCTACACGCAGCAACGGCATCGCGCATCGGCGGATCGTCGGGAAAAGTTTTGAGGATTGCTTCGAGTTCAATTTTGGTCTGGAGAAATTCACGCAGCCAGTCCCAATCGTTCACCTGCGAAGCTGTTTCGGCAAATATTCCCTCCGGCGTTTGTTTCAGTCGCACAAAATGTTTCCCGACGACACCGTTCCATGTGTCGTTTTGTTCATGCCAGCGGAAAACCTGTCCAGAATCCAGCGTCGCGGCCAGGTTATAATCTCGGACACGCAAAAGAATATTTGCCATTTAACGAAAATGACTTGTGCGGTTGTTGGCAGGACCTTGCATCGCGGGGATTCTAGCGGTGAAAACGATTATTGAAAATCGAATTGCGTTTGGACCGGCGGGAAGCTAAACCCAATCATGCCCAAGCGCATTTGCCATCATTGCGGACAGCCACTGGAAATTCCCGAGTCGGCCATTGGCGAAAATTTCAACTGCCCGAACTGTGGCAAGGACATCCTCATGCCGCCCGCCCATGTCGCCCAGCGTGAGAAGATAAAACTCACCGTCCTGCCGCCGCCGGTAGAAAATTATTCTGCGTCGCAGCTAGCGCAGCTAGCGCGGCTGATCATCGCCAATGTACAGACGGTCATCGTCGGCAAAGAGCCGCAGGTGACACTCGCCATCGCCGGGCTGTTCGCCGAGGGGCACATTTTGTTCGAGGACGTTCCGGGCGTGGCCAAGACGATGCTGTCGCGCGCCATCGCGCAAAGCATCGGCTGCACCTTCAAACGCATCCAATGCACGCCGGATTTGCAGCCGGAAAATGTCATCGGCGATTTCATCCTCGACCCGACGACGGGCCGGCCTGACTTCCGGTTCGGCCCGCTCTTCGCGCAGATGGTTCTCGTGGACGAAATCAACCGCGCCAGCCCGCGCACGCAGGCCGCCATGCTCGAGGCGATGGGCGAGGGGATGGTCTCGATGGACAAGGTTTCTTACCGGCTCGAAAAGCCGTTCATGGTCATGGCCACGCAGAATCCAATCGAGCAGGAGGGAACATTCCGACTGCCGGAGGCGCAGATGGACCGTTTTCTCCTGCGCTTGAGCCTCGGCTATCCCGACGCCGCCGAGGAAAAGAAGATGTGCGAGCGCATCCAGACCCAGCATCCCATCGAAACCATCCAGGCGGTGAGCAATGCCGCGGAGATTTTGAAGTGCCAGCGCAGCGTCCGGGAGATTCGCGTACCGTCCGCCGTGTGCGATTATCTGGTCGCGGTCGTGCGCGCGACGCGGGAGCATCCGGCGCTGAAACTCGGCGCGAGTCCGCGCGGGTCGCTGGGGTTGTTTCACGCGGCGCAGGCGCTGGCGGCAATCCAAGGGACTGATTCCGCCACCATTGCCCACGTCAAGACCGTGGCCGAGGTGGTATTAGCGCACAGATTGCTGGTGCGGCTTGAGGCGCGAAAGGATTACCCGGACGGAGGGGCGGTCATCCGGGAAATTCTGGCAAAACAGGGGGAGTAAGCCGCTTATTTCCGTCTGCGCCTCCAGTCAGACGTCCTGTGCTTCAGGCCGAAACCGGAAAATCTTCCGGTCTGTCTCGTTTTAGACACTTCCAACCCGAAATGCGGAAATACCCGCATGAAATCTACCTGTTCATCCGAACGGTAAATGACATTTTCCGCCCGGTAAATGACCGGTTGGGGGTGTTAAACGCCTTCTCGTGGGGTGTAAATGACCGGTTGGGGGTCGTAAATGACCTGTCGCGCCCGGTAAATGCCCGGTTGTGGCTGGTAAATGACTTATTGCTCCCGGTAAACGTCCAATTGCCGGTGGTAAATGGCTTTTTGCATCAGGTAAATGACTTTGCGAAGCGAATAAATGGTTTTTAAAAGAGAAACTGGATTATTTTTCTTTGAGGATTCGGGCATGGCAGTTCACTCCGTGCGCATCGCCAGGTGCCTATGAACGCGTTCGGCGGCTTGTTCTCAATAAACCACGATGGAGCGGACGGGGAAACCCTTCAGCTTTTCACGGCCATCCAGGAATTTCAGTTCGATGAGGAAGCTGGCCTCCAAAATTTCCGCGCCGAGCTTTTTTACAAGCGCGACCGCCGCAGAGGACGTCCCGCCGGTGGCGAGCAGATCGTCAATCAGCAGCACGCGTGCGCCTGGCTTGAGCGCATCAATATGCATCGCCACGGTCGCATGGCCGTATTCCAGCGCATAATCCTGCTCATGGGTGGTGTGTGGCAGTTTGCCCTTCTTGCGCACCGGCACGAACCCGGCCTTTAGTTTCACGGCGGCGGCGGCGGCAAAAATAAATCCGCGCGCATCAATCCCCACGACCGCGTCCACTGAGCCGGGCTTGAAATTTTCCGTTAGCAGGTCAATCGCGCCGGCGAACAGCCGCGCATCGGCGAGGACGGGAGTGATGTCCTTGAACTGGATGCCCGGCTTGGGAAAATCCGGGACGTTGCGGATGGCGGCGGTGATTTCCGCAGCGGTGACGTTTGGCATAGATTATTCCTCCTTCTTTTTTTCCATCTCAAGCTTCTCGATCATCTTGCGGAGCTTCCGCAGCGCGAGATTTTGTATCTGGCGCACGCGCTCGCGCGTGACGCCGAATTTCACGCCGACCTCCTCCAAAGTTTTTTCCGTGCCGCCGTCCAGTCCAAAGCGGTAGCGCAAAATCGTCGCTTCGCGGTTGTCCAGATGCTGGACCATGTCTTGCAACATGTTGACCACGGTCTTGTCTTCCAGATTGTCGTAGGGCGAGGTCGCGTTCTCGTCCTCCACCACGTCGGAAAAATTGTTCGAGTCGTCGTCGCCAATGGGCGCATCAAGCGATGCGGGACGTATGGCCGCCTGGCGCATCTGGCGCACGCGCGAGGCGGTCATGCCCAGTTCATCGGCCAGTTCATCATCCGTCGGCTCGTGGCCAAGCTCCTCCTGCAGTTTCATTGCCGTCTTGCGCATCTTGGAAATCTTGTCCACCAGATGCACTGGCAGACGTATGGTCTTGGACTGGTTGGCCAGAGCGCGCTTGATGGACTGCTTGATCCACCACGAACCGTAGGTCGAAAGTTTTCCGCCCTTGGCCGGGTCGAAACGTTCCACCGCTTTCATGAGGCCGATGTTGCCCT
>PKZR01000216.1 GCA_003133815.1 Limisphaerales bacterium
CAAACAGTTCGCTTGCCGGGCGTGTGGATTTTCCGACAGGCTACAATCCTTCTGGCGTTTCAGTTGGTGATCTGGATGGTGACGGCCGACCGGACGTCGTCTTCGGCAACGTTTACGACAACACAATTTCGATATACCAGAACACGGTGCCGTTTGCAGGGCCGCCGGTCATCACCACGCAGCCGACCAATCAAACAGTGACGGTTGGCCAAACGGCGACATTCAGTGTGGCCGCGGGCGGCTCGCAACCTTTAAGTTATCAGTGGCAATTTGGCGGGACGAACATCTTGAACGCGACCAATTCATTGTTGACGCTGACCAATGTGCAGGTCTGTCAGGCCGGGAATTATTCAATCACAGTCACCAATGCCCTTGGTTCGACCAACAGCGCGAACGCGGTGCTGACGGTTATGTTGCCGCCGGTCATCACGCAACAGCCACAGAGCCAGTCTGTGGTGACTTACGGCACCGCCAGTTTCACTGTGGCGGCGACGGGCACCGGACCGTTGAGCTATCAATGGCAATTTAACGGAACCAACCTGGTGGATGGCGGGAACGTGTCGGGCTCTGCAACGACCAACTTGATTCTGACCGGCGTGAACTCAAGTGAAGCGGGCAATTACAATGTGGTTGTGAGCAATCCCTATGCGGTGACAAACAGTTCAGTCGCCATATTGACGGTGCCGCAAACGGTGATGACATTGGTTTCGACCAATGCAATGTCAGGGAGCACCCTGGTGGTGCCTGTCCTGATGAATGCCGTGGGCAAGGAGAACGCATTCCAAGCCAGCGTGGGGTATGATCCGACCAAGCTTGTCCTGCAAAGTGTGCAGCCCGGCCCGGCGGCCGCAGGCGCTTATCTGCAGGAAGTGGACGGCCCGCCCAACAGCGGTCAAGTCGGCTTTGTAATTCTGTTGAACACGGGTTCAACCCAGCCGGTTGGCACCAACGAGGAAGTGGCGGACTTGGTGTTCTCCACGTTGCCCGTGACCAACAATGTCACCGTCAACCTGGCATTTGGTGATAATCCCATCGCGCGGGGTGTATCGGATAACAACGGAAATTCGCTGCCAACCATTTATCAAAACGGTGCCGTGGCCCTGGCACCCGCAGAATATGAGGCGGATGTATATCCGCGTCCCACCGGTGATCATCAAGTGGGACTGTCAGACTGGGTGGAGGTCGGAAGAATGGTCGCCGGCCTGGACACGCCCACCAACAGCGATGAAATGTTGCGTGCAGACTGCGCGCCACGCAACGCGCCGGACGGCATCCTGACGGTGGCGGACTGGGTGCAGGCCGGGAGATATGAATTGAAACTGGATCCTTTGACCCTGGTTACGCCACCGCCGGCTCCGAGCCTTTTGAGCCTCAAGTCGTCGCAAAGCACCCAGTCCCCGACGCGCACATTGCAGATTGGCACCGTGTCTGTCGGACGCGGCCAGACGGTAAATGTGCCGGTGCTGCTGGTCTGCACGACAAACGAAAATGCCGTAGGCATGACCATAGGCTATGACGTGAGCCGGTTGGAATTCTTGAATGCAACGCTGGGTTCCGCAATCATCGGTGGCAGAATCAATGTGAACACCAACCATGCTCCGGGCGAGGTGGGTGTGGCACTGGCAATGTCGCCGGGACTGGCCCTGGCTGCGGGAACAAACCAGGTGGCCGTATTGCAGTTTGCGGCCATGACAAACGCAAGCGGACCTGCTGTGTTGTCCTTGGATGGCACCGTGGTGAAACTACAACTGGCGGACAAGACTGCGAATGTGCTCGCGGCAAGCTATGTGAATGGTGCGGTGAATTTGCCCCCTCAACCAGTGGTAACCACTGCGGTGACAGGCACGAATCTGCAACTGACCTGGCAGGTTGCCTCTGGAACATTCCAGGTGGAATCGGCAAGCAGCCCGGTCGGCCCTTGGGCCACAAACACCGCATCAGCACTGTCGTTTGTTACCAACGGCGCGAATGTCACCGTGACCGTGACAGCCACCAACGCACAACAGTATTTCCGCCTGATTGGACAATAAGGTGCGGGCAGCAACTGCGGCCATAAGATTTACGTCACCACGAACCTTTTGATTCGCTGTTGTTGGCATTTTATTGCCCTGACTTACGATAAGGTTTCGGATTTTGCACGGCTTTACATAAACGACGAAGCTGTCACGCAGTCGAATTCTGGTAGTATCACGCCGTAAGCTAGATTAGACAATTAACTGCTGGATGCCCGGACAACTTATGGTTCGGTATCGATCCCAAACACCTTGATTTCTGGAGGAACAGACGGGCTTGGCATTTACAACCGTGTGCTTTCCGCATCGGAGATTCAGGCCATTTGCACGGATGAGAACAACGGCCAGCCGTTGCTTGCGCCGTCCGCTTCAAACGGCCAGATGTCGTCTGACGATTCGGGTTTCAATGGTGGTCTGCCTTGACTCCGAAACAGACTGCAGGTCGCTTGGTAGGCTTTTTTTCCTTGCCACGTCGGGCCAAAGAATGGATTTTGCGCGGTCTCATGATGCGATACCCTGTTTTATCGAAGCCATTTCCGGCGCTTTAGCATTTCCACCATGCCTGACATAAAAACAGAAACAAATCCGCCACTGGCGGACGGCGGGTCAATTCCCTGGGTCAGCATCGTGATTCCTATCCACAGTTGCCGGGCTACAATCGGAAAGACACTTGACGGCCTCGGTGAGCAGAAAGTTCCAGCGCCTTGCGAAATTATTTTTCTCCGCGACATCATCAAGGATGACACGCTTGAAATCATCCACGCGCATCCGTTGGCGGCGCGATGGGACATGGTGGAGATTGACCGGCCCGGTGGTGGATTGGCGGCAGCGTATAATCTGGGATGGAGGGCGGCCAGGTCGCGATATATTTTGTTGATGCACCCGGACTGTTATCCGGTGGACAAGGATGCGCTTCAACGGCAGGTGGACTGGCTTGAAAAGGAAAACGCCCTTGCAGTCGAGCCGCTGATTGACATCCCACAGGGCGACTGGGACACAATGAGCTTTTGGGATCGCGTGACTTCATCGCAGTTTCGCCATGCCAAGCCCGCTCACGGGCTGGCAGGAAAGTTCGATCTGTATCGGCGCGAAGCGCTGGAAAAACTCGGCGGATTTGATGACGTGCATTTTTTTTCCGCAGCGGAAGATGCGGATATGGTCTTGCGTCTTATGATGGTTGGCACCATTGCCTATTCGGATGTGGTGGTCGTTCATGCCCATATTCATCCGCCGGCATCACGGTTCACTTCCACGCTGCGAAAACAGGCACAGGTGGGCGAAGGCGCTGGCGCCTTACTCCGCAAGCATGGATTTGCGTGGGCATTCGCGCCCAGTGCTTTTCCCATTACCGTCGTCAACGGCTTGAAACTCAGCCTTCTCGTGGGCGCGTTTGTTCCCGTTTTCCATATTTGGCTGGTTTCCATCGCGCTCATGCTGCTGCTGGCGAGCTATTACGGGCGCTGGGCTTTCCAGACGCGCGACTGGCGCGTGCCGCTGATTCCATTCGCCGTATCCTTGATGTTTTCGGTTTACGCCATCTACATGGTTCGCGGATTCGTGCTTGGTCGCCAGTCATTCCATTACGCCAAGCGCGTTAAAAATTGATGGCGGCAAACCTACACAACGGCTCATTTGAGCGTCTGTTTCACCTGCAGGTCCGCAATTAGCTTCTTGTCCTTGCCGCGACGCTTGTAAGTCCACACTCCCCAGGCGTTGCCCAGAACGCTGCCGAGGCACGCGGGCAGATGCCAGAGCCAGCGCGCGTCGCGGTCGCGGAGGATGCCGTGTACCGTGTGATATGCCGGGCCGAAAAAAGTCATGCAATAAACCGCCGCTAACCACAGTGGCACCGGGGGGTTTTCCGTCATCCAGTTTACCGGCATCTCCTCCTGCACGCGCAGAAAATGCACCGTCGCGCGGCGGCGTTTCCGGACAAATTTCCAGAGTGATTGGATGTAATAATGATGGACGCCGCGCCCGGAAATCCGCAGCCATTCTCGTTTCCCGCTTTTCATCAGGAACAAGGCGACGTGCGTGTCCTGGAATTTTTCATCCGCCTGCACGGACTGCAAGTCAGCACGCCGAAAGACAAAGCCGTTCGCGCCGAGCGGATATGAAAACGTATTTTCCGGTAAAATCCAGCGCTCAGTTTCCACATCGCGCGCAACAAGTTTTGGATTTGCGCTCATCAGCCATGCAATCGGGTCGCTGATGTGCAGCAGCGCGGTGATGTAGGCGCAGAATGAACTCATTTTCGACGACGGCAGATAATAGCTCTCTACGCCAAGCGCCTGCGGATTTCTTTGAAGCGCAGCAATTGCCAGTTCGATGTAATCGACGTGGGTGATTTCGTTGTCCGCATCCACGAAAACGATGAATTCGCCGGTGGCATGCTGCAACGCGAGGCGTTTGCCTTCCTCCATGTTTTTGCCGTCGTCATCCAAGACAATCGCGCCGTATTTTTTCGCGATGTCGCGCGTGCGGTCGGTCGAGTGCGCGTCGGCAAGGATGATCTCAATTTTTTCTCGCGGATAACTTTGCCGCGCGATGGACATGAGGCAGTTTTCCAAGATGGCCTCGGCGTTGAGCGCCGGCATGATGAAGCTGACGCGCGGAAAATGTTCAGGACTGGACGGCACGGGGTGATTGTGGCTGACGGCGGCGATAAATTCAAATCAGCTTTATGCGCCCAGTTTCAGCCTGCGCATCATGCTGAACCAAGCGCAAAATAAAATTGCGAAGGCAATTGCGGTGCCTTCGGGCATGATTTGTAGCATCGCACCGGAAGATTTTCCGCCTGCGAATAACGATAGCCAATAGATGACCCCAAGCGCGCCGTAAAGGTAGATGATTTTTGACCAGCGGCTGGCAAGCGACCAGAGCGCCAGTGCCTGCAGCAGGCCGACAAAAACCATCGCGATGGACAACTGGCCGATCATGGCCTCGGCCTCGGGCGAGTGCCGTCCCAAAATCAGCTTCACGCAGAATCCGCGCAACATAAACAGCGATCCTGCGCCGAAGAACAATCCGCCGATGTAAAGACTGAGCAGTGTTAATTGTTCCGCCACCACATTGCCCGTCCGTGTGCCGGAGCGGGACGTGAACAATACGGCCAGCAGCGGGGCCATCGTCCCTGGCAATGCGATGGCCAGAAGCTTGGCGCAGTTATAGGCGTCGTTCTCGGTGTTCACAAAAAATTTTTTCGCAACCAGCACGTCGCCCTGCAAAAAACAATAGGTGCCGGCGACATAGGCCGCGCAGACGATGAGATATTTTTTGAATTCGCGGTTCCATGGCGAAATCGGTTCGCCGTGCAGCGACAAATCTTTTCTCCATAACAGCAGCACGAGGTTCGCTAGCAGTGCGAAGGCCGATGCCAGCACGGCGTTTTCCGCCGTGGGGGATTTCAGCGTCACCACCCAGCCAAAGGCGAAGCGAAGCGTCATCGTCAAAAATCCGATCAGCGCCAACCGCTTGAACCACGCAAGCCCCTGGCACAGCGCCGAAACAAATGTGCCCCATAATCCAAACAGCGTGCATCCCAGCGTCACCAGCATCAGGCTTTCATTGTAATGGAAAAAATCGCTCAACGGCTTGATGACTATAATCGCCAGTGCAGAGCCACCTACGGTGAGCCAGAAGAGAAAATTGCGGCAGCCCAGAAGCAGCCCTTGCAGCCGCGCGGTGTCGCCTGTGGTGTTGAAATGCGCGATGTAATGCGTGACCGTGAAAGTAGCGACCGACGGCAGCAGCCCAAGCAGCGGCATGAATCCGCTGATCACGCTGTTGGCGTTTCCGTATTGCCCCTGTTCAGACAAATGCCGGCCAATGACCGCTTGAAAGGCCATGTTGCCGAGGCCGGTCAGGAAACTGATGGTGGAAAAAATGAGCCCGCTTTGCAGAATGTTGACAGGTCGCAGACGGTTTTTCATACGAGCGGCTTCAATTCCTTTTCGTTCGCGCGCACCCAGTCAAAAACGTCGGCGACGATTTTTTCCACATTGCGTTTTGGCCGCCAGCTCGTTCTCGAAAATAATCTGGAGCTGTCCGCGAGAAATATCCGGAGGTCGGCCTGGCGATTTTCGATCTCGGCGGCAATCGGCACTTCGCGGCCAATCACCTTTTGGCAAATTCCGGTGAGTTCCAAAAGTGAAGCGGAAATCGCCAGGCCGCCGCCGACGTTGCCGAGCCAGCCTTCCCATTTTTCAAAATGCGAAATCTGTTCCGTCACCAAGTCGCAGATGTCGGCGACGTGCAGCATGTCGCGCACCTGCTTGCCGGTGCCGCCGTAGCCGATGTATTTGAGCGGCTTGCCGAAATAATGCCGGAACACCCACAGCGCGACGACGCCTTGATCCACCTTGCCCATCTGCCACGGGCCGGCGATGACGCTGCAACGGTTCGTGACCGCGCGCAGGCCGAAGCCGGCGCGATATTCTTCGATCAAACTTTCGCTCGCAAACTTCGTCCAGCCGTAAAGCGAGCGCGCTGCATTCATCGCGCAATCTTCCGTCACGCCACCCGAGGAAATTGCCGCGCCGGGAACGTCGTTCCACGTGAAGCGCGTCGGCTGCTCCGTCCACGGATGTTTTTCAAGAACGGAAATCGGATAGACGCGGCTGGTCGAAAGAAAAATGGTTTTGCTCTGCCACTGCCGGGCTTGTTCCAGGCAGCGGTAAGTGCCCATTAAATTCGTTTCCATCAAATAATCCGGCGATTCGCCGTAGCCGGCGAGCACGGACGGTTCGGCGGAGCATTCGATGATGAATTCAAACGGGCCGGCGGGAAATTCGTTGGCGTGGCGGATGTCGCCTTTGACAAATTCGATGCCGGCGGCTTGCAGTCGCGGCAAATTCAGTTCCGAGCCGCGCCGGTATAAATTATCGAGGGAGACGACGCGCGTTTGCGGAAAATGATTTTTCAGCTGCAATGCGAGGCTGCTTCCGACGAAGCCTGCGCCGCCGGTGATCAAAATGCTGGCCGGCGAGCTCATTTCAGGCGACGCACGCGGCGTGGATTTCCGTCAGAATTTCGTTCAGGCCATAGCGGAATTTCCAATGCGGATAATGCGACTGGAATTTCCGCACATCGCTGACCCACCAGATGTGGTCGCCGATGCGGTTGTCCTCGACGTAAGACCATTTTAATTTTTTGCCGCTGATGCGTTCGCATTCGTCAATCGCTTCGAGCATGGAGCAGTTCGAGTGGCGGCTGCCGCCGGCGTTATAGACTTCGCCGGACCGCGGCTTTTGAAAAAATTGCCAGAACATTTCGACGAGATCATGGCTGTGAATGTTGTCGCGAACCTGCTTGCCCTTGTAGCCGAACACGCGATACGGATTGCCCGTGACTGTGCAGCGCATCAGATACGCGAGAAAGCCATGCAGCTCCGTGCCCGCGTGCGACGGGCCGGTGAGACAGCCGCCGCGAAAACAAACGGTTTTCATGCCAAAATAATTTCCGTATTCCTGCACCAAAACATCCGCCGCGACTTTGCTCGCGCCGAAGAGCGAATGCTTCGTCTGGTCAATGCTCATCGTCTCGGAAATGCCCGGCTCGTATTCGTGGCCGGCCTTGATTTCCCAGCGCTTTTCCAGTTCCACGAGCGGCAGGCGGTTCGGCGTGTCGCCATAAACCTTGTTCGTGGAGGTGAAAATGAAAACGGCTTCCGGACAAAATTCGCGCGTGGCCTGAAGCAGGTTCAGCGTGCCGATGGCGTTCACGCCAAAATCGGCATGCGGATCGCGAGCGGCCCAGTCATGCGACGGCTGGGCGGCGGTGTGGATGATGAGCGCGATGTCTTTGCCAAGTTTTCGGAAAAGATTCTCCACGGCCGCGCGGTCGCGGATGTCGAAATCGTGATGCTCGTAATTGGGAATGGAGTTGATGAGCTTCTGCCGGTTGCCGAGCGTGGAAGCCTCCTTGCCGAAAAACCATTGGCGCAGGTCGTTGTCAATGCCGACAATTTTAAAACCCTCACGCGCGAAGCGTTTGACGCTTTCCGAACCGATCAACCCGGCCGCGCCGGTGACAATAACAATGTTCATAAAAATGCATTTCTAATCATTTGCATTCAACAAGATTGTGGCTATGGTTGCGTTGCGTCAAGCACGACTCTATAAGCACCCGCGTCAAAAATGCTGGTGATCGTCTCCTAGTCACATTAGACTTCCACCCGACTAATCAATGGAAAAGATATTTATTACCGGCGCGGCGGGTTTCATCGGTAGCAACCTTGTTGACCGCCTTTTGTATGATGGCAAAATGGTTGTAGGCTTCGACAATTTTTCCACCGGTCAGGATGAATTTTTTGAAAGCGCGCATAAAAATCCAAAATTTAAACTCATCAAGGGGGATTGTCTGGATTTGCCCGAACTTACAAAAGCGATGGCCGGTTGTGATTTTATTTTTCACTTTGCCGCCAATGCCGATGTTCGTTTTGGTCTTGACCATCCCGGCAAGGATTTTCAGCAGAATGCGCTTGCCAGCTTCAATGTCCTCGAAGCAATGCGCATCAACGGAATCAAACGTATCGCGTTCAGTTCCACCGGCAGCGTCTATGGCGAGGCGCAAATCATTCCAACGCCTGAAAACGCGCCTTTTCCGATCCAGACCTCGCTTTACGCCGCGTCCAAACTTGCTGCAGAGGGATTCATTCATGCTTACTGCGAAGGCTACAAATTCGAGGGCTACATTTTCAGGTTCGTTTCAATTCTTGGCGAACGCTATACACACGGCCATGTTCTGGATTTTTACAAACAGCTTTTGGAACATCCTGAAAAACTAAGAATCTTGGGCGATGGCACACAGCGCAAATCCTATCTCTATATTGGCGACTGCATTGAAGCCATGTTGCATGTCATCACGCTTGGCACTGCGAAAACGGCCAAGCATAACGTCGAATTTTACAATCTTGGCACGGAGGAATTCGTTCAAGTCAACGACTCAGTAAGATTTATTTCTGCCGCGCTTAATGTCAAACCACAATTGGAATACACTGGCGGCAACAAGGGCTGGGTCGGCGACAATCCGTTTATTTTTCTCGAAACAAAAAAAGTTCGCGCCACCGGCTGGAAAGCCAAGCTGACGATTGAGCAAGGAATCGCCCGCACCCTCAAATGGCTTCAGGAAAATCAATGGGTGCTCCAACGTAGATGAAAATCGTCGTTCTTGGTCTTTGGCATCTCGGAAGCGTCACGGCGGCGTGTTGTGCGAAACATTTCTCCGTGGTCGGACTGGATTTTGATGCGTCGAATATCTCCAGACTGAATCAGGGACAGGCTCCGCTGCTTGAACCCGGCTTGAATGAACTTATTGCCGCCGGTGTCGCTTCCAAAAATCTTTCGTTTAAAAGCGATCCTAAAATTGCATCGGTAAACGCCGACATTCTCTGGCTCACTTACGACACGCCGGTCAACGATGCCGACGAATCGGATGTTGAATTTGTTTTGGGCAACCTGCGCAAAGCGCTGGCATATCTGCCCGACGGCGCGCTCGTTTTGATTTCGGCGCAACTGCCCGTCGGCACCTGCGCCAAGCTGGAAAAAGAATTTCCGCAGTTTCACTTCGCCAGCTCGCCGGAAAATCTGCGGCTTGGCAAAGCCATCGAATCTTTTGAAAAGCCGGAGCGCGTCATTGTTGGCATCCGCAGTGAAGCCAAGAGACCACTGCTCGAAAAATTGTTCGCGCCGTTCACGTCGCAGATTATTTTCATGCGCACCGAATCGGCGGAGATGGTGAAGCACGCGCTGAATTCCTTTCTCGCGCTCTCCATCACCTTCATCAATGAAATCGCGCGGCTCTGCGAATATGCCGGCGCCGACGCGAAGGAAGTTTCCGTCGGCCTCAAAAGCGAGGCGCGCATCGGGCCGAAGGCTTATCTTGGACCCGGCGGCCCGTTCGCCGGTGGCACGCTCGCGCGCGATGTCGTCACGCTTTCAAAACTTGCCGAGGCGACCGGCGAAAAAATTTCCGTCATTCCCGCGATCAAGCAAAGTAATGATCTGCATCGCGGCTGGGCTTTCCGCCGGCTGCAATCGCGCCTTGGCGATTTTCGCGGCAAAAGGATTTCCATCCTTGGACTCACTTACACGACCAACACCGACACGCTCCGCCGCAGCGCCGCCGTGGAATTGTGCCAGCAGCTTCTTGCTGCAGGCGCGCATGTCAGTGCATTCGATCCGGCGGTGAAAACCTTGCCGGTGGAATTGAACTCCGTTGTGCTCGCGGCTGACATTTCGACCGCGCTTGCTGGCGCGGAAGCCGCCGCCATTTGCACCGAATGGCCCCAATTCCGGCAGGCGGACTGGGCGAAAATCGTTCCCCAAATGCGCTCGCCGGTGTTTGTGGACGCGAATCGTTTTTTGGAAAAGGAATTGAAAAACTTCCCCGGAGTCGAGCATCTTTCCGTCGGTCGCGCCTGACATGAAGCTAAGAAACCTCAATGCTCTAATTACTGGCGGGAGCCAGGGGCTTGGTAAAGTCATCGCGGAATTTTTCCTTCGTGAAGGTGCGAACGTGGTGATTTGTTCCCGTGGCGAAAAAGAATTGCTCGTTACGCACGGTGATCTGGCAAAAAATTTTCCAACTCAAAAAGTTTCAGCCAAAATGTGTGACGTCTCGAACGAATCGCAGGTCAACGAACTCGTCGCGTTCGCGTTGGGTGAACTTGGTTCGTTGCAGGTTCTTGTTTTAAACGCCGGAATTTACGGTCCGATGGGCGCAACTGAATCCGTATCGCTCGACGAATGGCGTCGCGCGATGGACATCAATCTTTATGGCGTGTTGTTGCCGAGCCGCGCGTTGATTCCTCATTTCAAAAAGGCTGGCCGGGGAAAAATAATAGTGTTGTCCGGCGGCGGTGCGACGAACCCTTTGCCGAACATCAGCGCTTATGCCGCGTCGAAAGCCGCCGTTATTCGCCTGATGGAAACGCTCGCGGAAGAATTGAAAAGTTTTCATGTGGACGTTAATGCGATTGCGCCCGGCGCTTTAAAAACGCGTTTTGTTGAACAAGTTTTGGCAGCGGGTGCGGACAAGGTAGGCACCGCATTTTTCGAGAAGAATAAAAAATGGTCGGAAGATGGCGCTGTGCCGCTGGAACTCGGCGCAAGTGTGGCCGTTTATCTTGCCTGCGCGGAAAGCGACGGCATCAGCGGCAAGCTTATCAGCGCGCAGTGGGATCCTTGGGAAAAACTTCACGAATTCAAAGGTGATTTGGAAGGTGACATTTACACGCTCCGCCGCATCGTGCCAAAAGATCGCGGCAAAACATGGGGTGGCAAATGAATTACGCGATTGTTGGTTGCGGATTGATCGGAAAGAAACGGCTGGCTGGTTTGCCTTCTGGTTCAAAACTCGTCGTCGCATGCGATACAAATTTGTCGCGCGCCGAAGAACTCGTGAATTTGGCGCAAACTGGCCGCGCGGTTTCGGATTTCAAAATCGCTGTTACTGATCCGCAGGTGGATGCGATTGTTGTCGCCACAATCAATTCCGCGCTGGCGGAAGTTGCCTCCGCTGCAATTTGCGCGGGCAAACACATCATCGTGGAAAAGCCAGCCGGAATTTCAGTCCAGCAGATTGACGAATTAATTGTGCTAGAAAAAAGACACGGCGTTTGCGTTCGTGTCGGTTTCAACCATCGTTTTCATCCAGCCTTCATCAAGGCACGGGAGATTTTTGCTTCCGGTGTGATGGGTGAATTGATGTTCATCCGTGCGCGCTACGGCCATGGTGGTCGCATTGGTTACGATAAAGAATGGCGCGCTGACCCAAAACTTTCCGGCGGCGGTGAGTTGATCGACCAGGGCATTCATTTGATTGATTTGGCGGGCTGGTTTCTTGGCGAGTTCAAGCAGGTGGACGGCCATGCCGCGACATATTTTTGGAAAATGCCGGTGGACGACAACGCATTTTTAAGTTTGCGCACGGCGAAAAACCAGACCGCGTGGCTGCACGTCAGTTGCACGGAATGGAAGAATCTTTTTTCATTCGAGATTTATGGCCGCCACACGAAACTCGCCATTGAAGGACTTGGTGGAAGTTATGGCGTCGAGAAACTTTTTCATTACCAGATGAGGCCGGAGATGGGAATTCCCGGCACGAGGGTTTATGAATTTCCCGGCGCGGACGAATCGTGGAAAATTGAGATGACAAAGTTTGAAGAAGATGTTCAATCAAAGCGGACGCCCGACGCCGGACTTGCCGAAGCACGCACGGCACTTCAGATTGTTGAGACGATTTACGAAAAGAGCGGATTCAAAACTTTATGATTATTGCACGTTCACCACTTCGCATCAGCCTCGGCGGCGGCGGCACGGATCTGCCGTCGTATTACGAAAAATTCGGCGGCTTTTTAATCGCCGGGGCGATTGATAAATATGTATACATCACGCTGCATGACACGTTCGTGCCGGACCTGCTTGCAAAATATGCCGAACTCGAACGCGTGACTGACGCCAGCCAATTAAAACATCCCATTCTGCGCGAAGCCTTCGCGTCGCTGGGAATGAATGGTCATTATCTGGAGGTCACTTCCATGGCCGACATTCCCGCTGGCACCGGCCTTGGTTCAAGCGGCAGTTTCACGACGGCTTTGCTCAAAGCACTGCACGCCCATAAAAAAAATCTCGTTCATCCCTCCGAGCTCGCCGAGCAGGCGTGTGACATCGAGTTGAATCGCCTAAAAGAACCGATTGGCAAGCAGGATCAATACATCGCAGCTTATGGCGGCCTGACGTGTTTCAATTTTTTGCCAGATGGCAAAGTCGAGGCGTGGCCGTTGAAAGTTTCCGACGAGACGCGCGACAATCTGGAGGACAATCTTCTGTTATTTTTCACCGGTTATTCGCGCAGTGCCTCGGCGATTTTGAAGGAGCAGGACACAAAATCAAAATCGGACGACAAGTCCATGATCGAGAATTTACACTTCGTCAAGGACCTCGGCCAGCAAAGCAAAGCAGCACTCGAATCGGAAAATCTGCATGAATTCGCGTGGCTTATGGACGTTCACTGGCAGCGCAAGAAGCAGCGCAGCGGTGGTATGAGCAACCCAAAAATCAACGAGTGGTATGACCTTGCGCTGGCCAATGGCGCGCTTGGCGGCAAGCTCATCGGCGCGGGCGGCGGCGGTTTTCTGATGTTTTATGCCGAGGACAAGGCGAAGCTGCGACACGCGATGCGCCAAAGCGGCTTGAAAGAAGTCCGCTTTCGTTTCGATTTCGAAGGCACGAAACTCGTCATCTCGTGAGCGTGTCGCTAGCCAAAATCCCCGTCGCCATCCTCGCGGGCGGACTCGCCACGCGGCTGCGGCCGATCACGGAAAAAATCCCCAAGTCGCTCGTGCCCGTCGCGGGCCGGCCGTTTCTGGCGCATCAGTTGGAAATGCTCCACGCGCGCGGCGTCCGCCGCGCCGTTCTCTGCATCGGTTTTCTTGGCGAAATGATCCAGCGCGAATTCGGCAGCGAAGCTTACGGCATCAAGCTGGATTATTCCTTCGACGGCGAAAAACTTTTGGGCACCGGCGGCGCGATCAAGCGGGCGCTGCCCAAGCTCGGCGAGGAATTTTTCATCCTTTACGGAGATTCGTATCTGCCGATTCCCTACGCGCCGGTGGCAGAAGCATTTCATCGCAGCGGCAAGCTCGGCTCGATGACGGTGTATCGCAACGAAGGCAAGTATGACGCCAGCAACGTGGTTTTTCACGGTGGCGAAATCGTGGTCTATGACAAAAAAGCCAAGCTGCCTGAAATGCGCCACATTGATTACGGCTTGAGCCTGTTCAAATCATCTGTTTTTGATGCGTATGCCGCAGACCAAGTTTTTGATCTGGCTGAAGTAATGGGCCGGCTCGTCCGTGAAAAGCAACTGGCCGGCTATGAGGTGCTGGAACGTTTTTACGAAATGGGTTCGCCGGCGGGCCTGGCGGAACTGGAAACAATTCTGAAACCAAAATAAACGGGGCTTCCATTTGTCATTCAAAATTCGTAATTTTAAATTTCCATGAGCTTTACGAAACAATTTCTGGCCGAAGTCCAGCAGGTCACGGCGCAACTCAACGAAGCCGCCATTGAAAAATGCGCGGATGAACTCGCGGCCATCCGCACGCGCGGCGGACGTTTGTTCATCCTCGGCGTCGGCGGCAGCGCGGGCAACGCCGGTCATGCTGTGAATGATTTCCGCAAGATCTGCGGCTTCGAAGCCTACGCGCCGACGGACAATGTTTCCGAGCTCACCGCGCGCACCAACGACGAAGGTTGGGCTACCGTTTTTTCCGAGTGGTTGAAGGGCAGCCGCATCAATGCCAAGGACGGACTGCTGATTTTTTCCGTCGGCGGCGGCAATCTCGAAAAAAATGTCAGCCCGAACCTTGTCAGCGCGATTCAAGTCGCCAAGTCCGTCGGCGCGTCGGTCGTCGGCATCGTGGGCCGCGACGGCGGTTACACGGCGCAGCAGGCGACCGCGTGCGTCATCGTGCCGACGGTGAATCCGACGCATGTCACGCCGCACAGCGAGGCGTTTCAGGGTGTCATCTGGCATCTGTTCGTGTCGCATCCCAAATTGAAAGTGGCGCAGACGAAATGGGAATCCACGAAGTGAAGTCAGAAGTCAGAAGTCAGAAGTCAGAATTGAAACGCGCGGTATTTCTTGATCGCGATGGTGTCATCAACCGCGCGCTGGAAAAGAAATCCAAGCCGTATCCGCCGACGAGTCTTGCCGAATTTGAAATTCTTCCCGAAGTTCGCGCGGCTTGCGATAAACTGAAGGCGGCGGGTTTTCTGCTCGTGGTGGCCACGAACCAGCCGGATGTTGGTCGCGGCACGCTGAGACAGGAAGTGGTCGAAAAAATCCACGCGCACATGCTCGCGCAACTGCCAATTGACCGCGTGGAAGTGTGCTATCACGCCGGCAAAGGCTTGTCCGATTGCGATTGTCGCAAACCAAAACCAGGAATGCTTGTGCACGCGGCAAAATTATTGAAAATCGACCTCGCGCAGAGCTGGATGGTCGGCGACCGCTGGCGCGACGTGGACTGCGGCCACGCAGCGGGTTGTAAAACGATTTTTATAGATCGCGGCTATGCGGAAGAATTGAGGCAGAAACCTGATTTTTCCGCTCGCAATCTGGGCGCGGCGGCTGACATTATCTTGGCCCAAACAAAAAAATAAGTTTATGAAACGAACCCTGAAAGATTTGTCGGTGAAAATTTTTGCCGACGGCGCCGACAAAAATGGCATGTTGGAGTTGAACGCCAATCCGCTCATCCAGGGCCTGACGACGAATCCGACGCTGATGCGCAAGGCCGGCCTCACGGATTTCGAGGCATTCGCGCGCGACGTGCTGCAAGCGATCACGGTCAAGCCGCTGTCGCTTGAAGTGTTTTCCGATGAGTTTTCCGAAATGAAACGCCAAGGTTTGAAGATCAATGGCTGGGGAAAAAATGTTTACGTCAAAATCCCGATCACGAACACGCGCAATGAATCTGCTTTGCCGTTGATCAAGGAACTGGCGAAAGAAGGCGTAAAGCTCAATGTCACGGCGATTCTCACGCTGGCGCAGGTCGAAGGCGTGACGGCTGCGTTGAACCCCAAAGTTCCCGCCGTGGTTTCTGTTTTTGCCGGCCGCATTGCGGACACGGGCGTTGACCCGGTGGCCATCATGTCCCAAAGCAAAACCGTTTTGAAAGATCTGCCGCACGCCGAACTCCTCTGGGCCAGCGTGCGCGAGGTGCTTAACATTTTCCAGGCGAATGATTGCGGTTCGCACATCGTCACCGTGCCGCATGACATTCTGGGCAAGGCGATCAAGATGGCCGGCATGGATCTCGGCGAACTCTCGCTAGATACCGTGAAGATGTTCGCCAACGACGCCAAGGCTGCGGGCTTTACTTTGTAACTGGTAGGGCCGCGCTGCTGCGCGGCCTTCAAACCCGGCGGCGTAGCAGCGCCGCCCAACCTTCAAATTAGTTTTATCACCGCCGCAAAAACGTCCGCGACCTTCACCGACTCCATGCACGCGAGCAGTTCCTCGCGGGTGCCTTTAATGTCGCCGCCATCGTAGCGGTAATAATCCAGGTTGCGCCCGTTCACCACGGGATTTTTCACGAGCGTAAAATTATTTCCAAACGGCAAATTCGTCGCGTTCAGCGTTGGCGCTTCGATGACGATTTGATTCGGCACCTTCACCGCCGCCGCGATGTGCATCAGCGCGGTGTCCACGCTCAGGAAAGCGCTGCACCGCTTCATCAAGGCCGCCGTCTCGCGCAGGTTTTTTGTCTTTGCCTCCAGCGTCAAATCGCGGTTTGCCTGCGCCAGCACCACCTCATGATCCTTCGCCTCTTCCGGTCCGCCAAAAAGCAAGACGCGGATGTCCGGGCGTTCCTTGTTGAGTTGCCGCACCAAACCGGCGTGATTTTTCAGCGGCCAGCGTTTCAACGGCAGGTTTTTCGTGCCGCCGGAACCGACGTGAATGCCGAGAATTTTCTGACCGAATAATTTGTGCTTCATCAGAAAATCGTCGGCAAACCGCTCCTCGGTGGCTGACAGGAAAAATTCCATTTCAGCCACCGGCAGTTTTTTTTTCGCGCCGATCAGCGGCAGCACGTCGAAATTATTTTCAATCGAATGGCGCGTGTAATCCTGTGGCAGCGTGCCGGTGACCAGCCAGCGGTCCAGCCAGGTGAAACATTCGTATTTGTGGCTGAGGCGCACCTGTGCGCCGGCGATAAATGCGGCACTGCGGTAATGAATCCGGCTCTGCGGATGCGTGTTGATGGAAAGCTGGTAACGCTCGCGTCGCAGTGACCAAAGAAACCGCAGTGCCTCCAGCTTGCCGCATTTCATCAGGTTTTTTTGGAACACGCGGTTGATGTGCGGGTTGCTTTCCAGCAAATCCTTCGAGCCGGGCCACATGGCCAGCACGTCAATCGTCGCGTTGGGAAAATTGGCGCGCAGCTCGTGGATCAGCGGCGTGGCGATCAATGTGTCGCCGATGCCGGCCATGGAAATGACGAGAATTTTCACAGCCGCGAAATTTTTTCCAGCAGGCCCGTCGTGGATTTGCCGGGCACAAACGGCACCAAAACAATTGTTCCGCCTGCTGATTCTACCGCGCGGCGCTCATCCTGATTCAACGTCTCCAACGTATAATCGCCGCCCTTGACGTAAATGTCCGGCTGCGCGTCGGCGAGAAATTTCGTCGCCGTCGTGTCCGTGAAAATGCAGACGCCGTCTACGCTTTGCAGCGCAGCGAGAACCGAGGCGCGGTCGGTTTCGGAATTCACCGGCCGGCCGGCGCCTTTCAAGCCGCGCACCGCCGCGTCGCTGTTGACGCCGATCAGAAGCGCGTCGCCGAAATTGCGCGCGTTCTCCAGATACGTCACATGGCCGAGATGCAAAATGTCGAAGCAGCCGTTGGTGACGACGAGTTTTTTGCCGGAACCGCGAAATTGTTTTCGCCACGCTGGCAAATCGTCCCAGGCGATGATTTTACTGCGGAAATTCATGCGTTCATTTTGCCTGCGCATATTTCGAATTCAACAATTTCCATACACGCAAGTTTTCCGTCACGCCCCAAGCCTGCGCATCGCACCCGCGTTGCGAATGTGGCGCGTCGCCATCTAAGATTTCAGGAATTTGTCCAAGGCAGCCTTCATTCAACAGTTTTTCCGAGCTGCCCAAATAGCTTTTGGCTGCCGCAACTGCTTCCGGCGAGAAATCCCAGGCGCGAGCGAGAGCTTCGCAAAAAGCTGGAAATGTCCACGTCCACGCGGTGCCGTTGTGATAGGCCGGCTTGCGGCGCGTGTCCTCGTCGCCTTCATAACGCGGCCAATAGGGCTCGACGGGATTATTGAGCAACTGTCCGTCGCGATAAACTGGCAATGGAACGGAAACCGGCAGCGGCGCGAGCGAACGCAGCGCTCCCGGCACTACGAGAAATCTCTGCGCGGCTTCGACGCATCGCTTTGCTCTTCCTCCGGTGACTAGGCTAAGGCTGACGGCGAAGAGGCAATTGCTTCGTAACGCGTCGCTCGCTGCTGCATCGCGAGCAATGACTCGTGATCCGCCGAGCAATACGTCGGCGAACCAGCTCTTTTCTTCTATCCAGAAAAGTTTTTCGAACGATGCTGTCGCGTGATCGGCAAGGTCGCGCCATTTTTTTTGCCCGGCGGTGGCGGAAATGTTCTCCAATTGCCGCAGCAAACGAATCCACAGGACTTGAATTTCAACCGGATAACCTTCGCGCGACGTGCCGGCGGGATAATTCGTGTCCATCCAGGTGAAATGGCTCGGACTCCAGATGAGAGCGGAATCGGCATCCATGTGGATGCCGTTGGGTGTGCCGAGTGCGTAATTTTCCGCGATGCTCACCAGCACGTCACGGATCGTGCGGCCATTTTCGTCTGCTTGAGTGTCGAAAAAGTTCGGAGATTCGAGTTTTGGATTTTGAGCTTCGGAAAATTCCTGGCACACGACGGCGAACCACAACGGCGCGTCGGACGTATCGCGGTTGGAAACATCATTGCCGTGAATCGTGTTTGGCAGCGTGCCGTCTTTTTCAAATTTGGCAAACGTGAGCAGAAGCTGCCTCACTTCGTCAGCCATGCCGGCGGCCAAAAGCCCGCGCGCACAAATCAGCGAATCACGCCCCCAGTCCAGAAACCAAGGATAGCCAGCGATCACAGTTTTGCCCTCGTCGCGGCGGACGACAAATTGTATCGCGGCGTGTTCAAGCTGTTTTTGAAATGGAACACCAGCCTCCTGCCCTGCGTGCTTTGAATCTGAATCGCGTTTGGTCGGTGTTCGGCGCTCCAAAACTTGCGCAATGGGATTCTCGCTTTCCGCCGTCAGAACCATTGTTGCATTTGCGCCTTTCGGCAACGGAATTTCAAACCAGCCAGGGCTGTAAGCGTCGCCGCTGCCGACCTGTCCGCGCGTTTGCTCGATGGGATGCGGAATGTTTTCGCACCATTCCGGCTGTGAATGATATTCGCCCGCATCGGCGAAAACCCGCAACTGGCGGTCTGATGCGGGCGTGAATTCGAACCCGACGCAATTTTTAATTTTTAATTTTGGATTTTGAATTTCCCTGGTGTTCGATGAGAAATGAAAATCCGCGCTTCCATTACGCTTGGTTTCGGAATGAAAGTTCCGATCTTCAATGTCGCAGCGCACTGTCAGGCGGACATAGGCGTCGGCAGGCAGTTGTTTCCCTAACGCCAATCTTTCGGTCGGACGGCTGAATTGAAAAACGGTCGTGTTTTTGCCTTCGAGCATTTCGGCGCGCAATTCGATTTCCACTGTTCGTCCGTCGCCGGCGTTCGCCACAAAATTCCAGACGGCGGGCTGCCCCTGCTTGAAAGCCGCAAGATTTTTGAAATCCAGCGGCGATAGAAAACCATCGGCGTTCACCCAGACGCGGACACGTTTGACGAAAATGTGGCGGTCCACCGGGACATTTGGATTCAGGTTCGCACCAAGAGCACAATCGTATTTGGAATTCACGCTGCCCAAGTCGACGCAAAGTCGAGCCGTGCCGCCGATGCCGTTTGTAAGGAGCGCAAGGTTAGAAGGACGAAGCGCGGCCGGCGATTCAGAAATGACTGGTAAGGCCGGCAAAAATCGGATCGCCGCGGAAACATTTTGTGAAGTGG
>PKZR01000448.1 GCA_003133815.1 Limisphaerales bacterium
GCGTCTCGGACGCGACCGTGGACGGTGAAATGATTTCCGTATGGCTGGGCGTGTTTTTCCACGAGATCGCCGATTCGATAGCGCAACAGCGGCATGTAATCATTGGTCAGAGTCGTGACGACCAGTTCGCCCACGCCGCGCGCGTCGGCGTCCACGATTTCGAGAAACGCCGTGTCATAGCTTGGCTTCATTTCGCCGCGTTCATTTTCCATGAGCAGATGGCCGGTCTCCGTGGAGCCGTAAAGATTAAAAACCGGCACGCCGAATACCCGAGAGAGAATTTTGCGATGAACGACGCTGACAAATTCATAGCTGCACAAAATGAATTTGAGCGAGGGAAACTTTATCCCGTGCTGTTCGCAGTAAAGCGCGAAACGCGTGCCGTGAACCGGGTCAATATCCAGAAATTGCGGCGACCAGCCGGCGATCTCCGCCGCCATGTGCGCCAGTTCCGCCTCTCCCAGAAGGAACGGAATGCGCGCAAGGTTCACGAACAGCGCGTTTCCAAACGTTCGCTGCTCGCGCGACGCCCAAACTGTTGGACAAGTCAAACCGTTGCACGCGGGCGAAGTAATTGTGGCACGCCGCGCGTCCGGGAATTTATCGAGAATATTGGCGACGAAAGTGTTCAATCGAAGCGCACGTTCTTCCTGTGCGTTCCACCAGCCGCGTCCAAAAATGACGGGCAACCGTTCCGATGAAGTGCCGGAGGTGTGTTCCAGCTCGATCAGATTTTTCTCCAGCAGCGTTTCGAGCGATTGTCCGGCGGGAATAAAGTTTTGCGGGAAATTATTCCGCATTTCCGGCTTCGCAATCAAAGGCAGGCTTTGGAAGCAATCGAAATTTGCGTGCCGGCAACCGGCCTGTGCCAGCGAATCGCGATAAAGCGGAACGGCGCACCAACGCGGGAGGAGTTCCTCCAGTTGCGCGAGTTGACTCGTTTCGCGAAAGAGTTCCGGCGTCGCCAGCATGGTTGCAATATACACAGAATCTGCGGAATGCCAATTCAGCGGGCTGTCTTTTCACGCGCTTTGCAAATGCCGCCGTAAAATTCACCGACTCGCGTGATTCTGCGCGGTAGCTTTTCGTCGGCAAAATCCACGGATAACAGGCCGAATTTTTTTGAGTAGCCGAACTGCCACTCGAAATTGTCCAGCAGCGACCAGTAAAAAAATCCGCGCACGTCCACGCCGTCGTTCATCGCACCATGCAATTCGTGCAGATGTTCGCTCAAATCACGGATGCGGAAATCCTCGTCAGTTGACGCCGCGCCGTGTTCGGTGATGTAAATTGGCAGGCCGTAACGCCGGTGAAATTTCTTCAGAAGTTTTCCGAAGCCCGTCGGATGCCGTTCGAACATGTCGTCACAGACGATGCCCAATTGCTTCAGGCGTTTATGCGAAACGCCGTTGGTTGGGACAAGCGCCTGAAAATGATTCAACCGAGCGCGGCCATAATAATTGACGCCGAGAAATGTGGAATTCTCATGCCGTTGCCCGCCCAAAAATGCGTCCAGAACAAACCGGTTGAAAGCATGATGGGAAACTTCCGCGAGCAGATGATCCCACAGCGCGAACGCTTGGAACGCGCCGAACGAAGTCCAGTTCTTCGCAATGCCGACTTCCGGCTCGCGGGAAAAAGTGTTCTGTCGGATTACGCGGCTCGCCAAAACATGCGCCTCGGCCATGTGCTTGATGACTTTACGGTAGGAACGGAAATTCCATTTGTGAAACGGCGGAAACCCGCCGAGCAGATACGTCAGCGACGCGTAAGTGTCCGGTTCGTTGAACGTATTCCACAAATACACCCGATCCTTCAAGGACGCGACGAGCTTTGTGACATAATCCACGAACGCAGGAATCGTCGCTGGATTCAGCCAGCCGCCCGCCGCCGAAATCCAAGGCGGATTGGAAAAGTGGTGCAGCACGACCATCGGCGTGATGTTCGCCGCTTTCAGGCAGTCGAGCAGATGGATGTAGCGCGCGAGTTCCTTTTGGTCCAGCGGCGCGAACGGCGCGGCTTGCAGGCGCGACCATTCGATGCCCATGCGGTAGGCGTTGACACCGAGTTGCGCCATCCAGTCCACGTCCTCCTCGTAGCGATGATAATGATTGCACGCCACGCGGCAATGCCCGCCGTCCGACGCAACATAATCCGTCCACTCGTTGACGACATGGCCCTCCACCTGTGTTGGCGAAGTGGCCGTGCCCCAGAGAAAGTTTTCAGGAAATGTAAAATTGCCGGACATTTTCACCGACAATATCCGACAAAGTGCGCTGAATGAACAGCAGGAACAGGCGTTGCCGTGTTTTCTATTCGCCGCCTTCCATGTGGTAATACATCGTTTGCAACGAGATTTTTCCAGGGCCGGTGAAGCGGTTCCAAACGATTTGTCCTGCGCTGGCAAAAAATCCCGTCGAAAGTTTCTGGAACATTGTCTGCATCTGCACCGTGCGGTCCTTGTAAATCCAGCCGCCCGGCTCGATGTCAATCTGTTCGCCGTGCGCGAGCGTGACTTCAAAAACATTTCCGAACCCGTGCAGCCACAAAATGCCTTCGCGCGACGGCGCAGAAAACGTATCAATGAAGAATCCCGTGCCGCCGAGCAGCATGTTCGCCGCGCCGCGCACTCGCGTGAAGGTGTATTCCACATTGTCCGTCGCCGCGAGCCATTGATGCTCGCGCACGTCCACGCTCTCGCCGGGCTTCAAGTGCAAACCAAAAACATGACCCGCGCCGTCGCGGCTGAACGCGATGCGCCCCGGCCCGCTCGCGCCGGTCAGCAGGAACGGCATCCCGGCGAGCATCCGCTTGAACGCGCCTTTCATCGGATGCAGCGCGATCACCACCGCCGGATCTTTCCAGAGCAGAATGTGATGCTCGAAATAAACACCGGTGTTGCTCAATTCCAGATGCAACGCCGGCACCAGTTCGCCTTCGATGTGATAAGTGACGCCGCCGAAGGTTTCGTTCTGCACGTTTGTGGTCAATTGGACGGGGACAGCCATGATTTTATTTTTGGTTGAGGTTTGAAGTTCGGAAGAATTTGAACTCGCGATTGCCCCGTCGTCAAGATTTTCCAGACAAAATAGGAATAACTTAAAAGTTATCAGCCCGGACTAATGGACTTGCGCTTTTGGCTGTGAAACGGTGGCGGAGTTGGTCGGCGCGGTTGCCGAATCTGATTCCTTGAGAAAAGCATCCAGCACATCCAGGTAACCGTCAATTGAATCGCCGGCATCGGGGCCAAGATCGTGCTTGAGCGCCCGCAACTGATCCTCGTCCGACTGTGCTTCGCGCCGCAGATCGTTCATGTTCAGGCTCCCGTCCAGCAGGCCGTTGACCAACTCGTCGTATTTACCGGTCGCCGCCGGATTGCTGGCGAGCATCTGTTGCCGGATTTGTGCGACAATGTTCGTGTCCGCAGCAAGATTGTGATATGCCGCAGAAAAATCCGCGTTGGTGCCCGTCAATTCCGCTGTTGACGGAGCCGCCGGAAGATTCGTCGGCGAGGAAACCGTCGCCGCATCGGACGCAGCTTTCGGTGCGACGGCGTTTGTGCCGAATGCCATGGCCGTTACATTTTTGCGCGGCACCGTGATTCTGCCAAGTTCCTCGCTTTTCAGCACCACGGCATCGGCGGATACGGACAACACCGTGCCGATGTAACGGTCGCCGTTTTGCATGTCCACCTCGTCCGCGCGCAGCCGGGACGCGGCGATGAAAATGAAAATCATTCCCGATAGGACGAACAGCAGCTTGATTCTCATGGCCGGAAAATAGCCCACCGGCGGACAGTTCGCAAATGACACCGATGAACGCGCGAAAACGAATCATGGACTTTCACGCCGCCATGACCGACAGTGACTGAGCTCCCGCCTGACAAGCTGGATCAAGGAACCATTTCCGAACAGATTTTTGTGATTAAAAAAACAGCCATCATCAAACCAGCACCCGAACCAGCCGCGACCTTGGAATCCGATCCGGAGCGGTTCGACCGCGTCCTGTCGCGCGCCGAATTCAAACCGCTCAAGGACGTGTTCGCCCATCTGGGCGTGGACAGCGCGATGTTGAACGCGGCGATTGTCACCACCAACTCCTATCCGACGTTTCTGGGCAAGCTGGGCTACCGCCTTGTCATCGAGAAACAAATCCACGAGAACGACTGCTATTCGCGGCTCGGCCCGCAGGGCGGCATCCGCGCCGTGGTTCCGCTGCACGACTCCGCCACCTACAGCACCTTGGTCACGGTCGTGAACTACAATTCCACCGTCGCCACCACGGCCAAATCCGTTGACTACTATGACAACCAATTGGCCGAATTCAAAACCCTGTTGATGAGCCGGTCTGGAAATGTTGTGTGAGTCCGCAGGCGGCGAAACAGCAGCGTTTCGCGCACAGTCCTGAGGCGGGCCGCAAGCCTTCACCAAGGCCGGGCGTTTTTGAGCCGCTTTTTATCCAGCGGGGTTTTCTCCTGCTTGTTTCCAGCGCGCACCTGCATGCTGAACGGCGGCTCGACTTCAGGCGGAAGCGCCACCGGCGCCGGCGCCGGTTCCGGTTCCGCCGGCATGGAGTCCAGCGTCGCGCCGATTACCTTGAGCAATTCACCCCGGCCATTTCCCGTCGTGGATGAACAACGGAACATCTCCGGCAACTGCTCGAACCATCCCGCGATGCGCGCCGTGAACGCCGCGATGTTCGCCGACACCGTCTCCGGCGTTCCGCGGTCGGTCTTGGTGAAGACGAGCACGAACGGCACCGTGTTGCGCGCGAGCCACTCGATGAATTCCACGTCCAATTCCTGCGGCTCCAGCCCCGAATCAACCAGCGCGAACACGCAGCAGAGATTTTTCCGGTGTTTCAGGTAGCGCGCCACCGCCCTGTTGAACTTCGCGCTGTCCTTCTTCGCCCCCTCCGCGAAACCGTAGCCCGGCAGATCCACCAGCCGCCACGTCTTGTTCATCGTGAAAAAATTGATGAGCTTGGTGAANNATGGCGGATGAAATGTCCATGATGAAAAACCAATGTGCCACTGTCGCAGCAAATCAGCCCCGGCGATACAACCAATTTCAAGTGCCGGGAATTCAGACCTGACCGAAGACCGGCCAAAGGCCGGCTCGCGTCATTCCGAACAGTGTACCGGTCAATCACAATAATACTTTCGCCCATCATTTCCCGGCAATGATGAATCACGGCTCAAGCCGGTTCGACCAAAGTTGGGTTTTGATTGACCATAATTGAGTTATGGCCAATCACAATTGAACTATGATTGACCATGAAACAGTTTTGGTCGGCCAATGGTGACAAATGATTGGCCACAATTGACTTTTGGCCGCAGATTTCATCGTTTTTATTGGCATTTCATCAAAAATGAGCGCGCCGGACGGCAATTGGACCGGCTACGGCTCAACTTCGATTTCTCATTTATTATCCGGAGCCAGTGCTTCAAAAAAAGGTTAAATTTTTTATTGAGTTTTTTCCAAACAGGAGTCTAATCGGAGACGGCTACGGAAGCTCCAGCTTCTTGGGAACTTCGGGACCAGTTACAGAAAACACCATAAAATTATGGCAAAACAAACATTCAGCGTGGACGTCCCCACCAATGCGGACGATCTCATCACCTTGGCCAGGGCAATCATCGCCAAGGATGCGGCACTGGGCGCAAGCAGCCCATTCAAGAACATCAAGAACTGGTCGGCCTTCTCCGGCTTGAACGGCACAGCCGACACAAACAACAAATCATCCAATGATTTGTATCAACAGGCGGAAGAGGCGACGCAACAACGCGACATCGCGCTCGGTCAGACCGGCCAGTTGCACGAGAACACCGTGCGCTGGTTCGTGACCTCCGCGCGCGACGTGCTGCTCGGCCTGTTCAAAGGCAGCGAACAGCAGCTCGGCGAATACGGGTTCAACGTGACCTACGGCCCGGCCGCCGGCGCCACCAAGTCGGCGACCGCCGCGCAGGCCAAGACCGCGCCAAAAGCATAAATCACGGAAAACACACAGCCGGACGCCCGCAAGGGCGTCCGGTTTTTTATTGGCAGTGCAATCAAGGCAATCATCATTCAAATGTTTCCGCCGTCCTTTCAGGACGGGTTTTCTTTTGCCGTGATACCAGACACTTCGTGTCTGGCTAATTTCCGGTTGTGCCTTCGGCACGA
>PKZR01000430.1 GCA_003133815.1 Limisphaerales bacterium
TGAGAAATTCTACGGCGGCGATCTTGAAAAGATGACGGGTGCGAGCGCCTTTCAGGTTAAACTTTAACGGACTCTGCTGGACATTTCTTCAATCGTCATCGGTAGCCGATTAATCCATTTCGACGGTCAAACAATCGGCATTTACAAGAAAACTAACGACGCTGACAATAGAACAATGGCACGTTACAGGAAAATTATTTATGCTTACAATAAATATATTTATACAGACAATATATCAATTTATGTGAACAAGAAATATAACGCTTCAAACATAAAAACTATTTAGCAATACAATAAAAATATGCTTGCTTACAATCTGATTATTTATGTAAACAGGAAGCATATTTATGCTGATAATATAATTGTTTCCTCTTACAATGGAATTATTGCCATAAAACCCTTATAAATGCCATGAATACTCAAGAAAACCCTCAAAAATCAGCGCCCGTCCAACCGTTGCCAAGCCTTGACCGGCTGGCATCCGCACTTGGCCATCCTGTGCGCTGGAAGATTCTCAAGGAATTGAGCCTGGGCGAACCACGCATGGTCAGCGAACTGGCCAAAGTTGTAGGATGCAGTCCGGACATGACCTCCAAGCATCTTGCCGTGCTGCGCAAGGCTGGCGCGGTGGTGCAGGGACGCGGACGGCTCTACCAGATTCCGCCGCAGCACCTGACCGCGCCCGGCGAACGCCTCGTGGACTTCGGCCACTGCCTGCTCCGGCTGGATGTGGCGGGGTGAACGGAAATACAAAGTGACCTTGGCCACAGATTTTCACAGATGAACTCAAATAAAAACATCTTTGCAAATCTGTGTCCATCTGCGGCTAATTTTTCCAGACCCAATCGCCTTTTGTAAAATCCGTTACGCCATTTTTGTTCTGCGTGGAAACATCTAGGCCGCCGTCGTCCGTTTCGTTCCAGCCGACGGAGTAGAGCAGAAATTTCCCGTCATCCGTGCGGTGATAATGCAACGGCTGGCCGCCGATGATGTCGTGCGGGATTTTTTCCATGAACTGCGGAGCGAGCGTGTCGAGCGTTTCGGGATAATCGCCATACGCGAGATGGTAACGCTCCAGTGCGCAGGCGATTTGCGCCTCGTTCACCATCGTTTGATTGTATGCAGTTACTTGTTCTGCTTTGACAAAATTGGGAACGGCAATCGTGGCCAAGATTCTAAATGGCGATTTGCGGTCGAGAAAATTACTGACGTTTTGCAATGCACTGGCAATTGTATGTGGCGCAATCGTCTCGTGCGCGAGGTCGAAACCAGCCAGCCAATTTTGATCAACTTGAACGACATTGACCATGTTTTGATAAGTCCAGCCGCGAGGCCAGAGCCAGCCATAGAGGCAATCAAAAACTTTGTCCGGCCATGTTTCTGCATCAAAACGTCCGTAGCTGGTCATTTTTGGCAGCGGCAGTATTTCAGCATCACGACATGCAAATGCCGGTCCTTCCTTTAGCGATTCGAACACGAGCGGTGTTAAATTGATTTCCGCGAGTTGCTTTTGAAGCGCGGCAAATTGAGGCTCTTGCCATGCGTTTTTCTGAAAACCATAGGCGATTGTATCCACATAAAGTCCCGAAACTGCCACGTTGATCATTGACGACACCAAAAACATCGGCTTGCCAGTTGGCGCGGCTTCCAGCAAGTGACACATATCGTGAATCCGCGTCAAATCATCAAGAGCCTGCTCCGGCTGGTTCAGCAGAAAATGACATTGCGCCCGTTCCGCCAGAACTTGCGCCATGCTGCGCACGGCGAGGAAGTTTGGAATCGGACTTTCCGCCGGGATGCTGTAATCGCCGTCCATCCGCGCGTAAGGCCGTTTCAATGCCTCGCGTATCAAATCAAAATCAGGCACGGCTTGGTCGCTCCACGCAAGATAGTCGGCGGCGGAAGAAGCGTGATCCAAAATGACGCGAAAGGTGTTTGGAACAGGGATTGTTCCAATAGGAGGTTCGATATGAATTCTGGGCGAACCGCCCCCGGTTACGTTTGTCGGAAAGCATTGGGTGAACCACGCGATGATTTCCGGATCCGGTTTCATGCCGGAAAGCAAAATGATGCGCGCGGGTTTGATTTCAGCGGGTGATTTTGCCAGCAGCCGGTCGCCGCGCGCGCCAATGATATTCGTGCCGACGACATTCTGAAGCAGCTGTTTGATTTTGCCGTCCAAATCCGGCGAAGCATAAATCTGCGGAGTATCGGAATTTTTCAAGGTGATGNNGGCAAGCAGCGCGGCGCGGGCGGTGATATTTTTCCAGCGGACGGACAAACTAGGTTCGGATTTGATTTGCCCGTTTTTACCCGGCTGGTTGTAACCGATTTTTGGATCGAGGAGATAATTGATGCCCGCCTGACGCGCCAGATTTTCAATGGCCGTCGTTAGCGGCACATCATGAAATTGTATCACTGCGATGGGTGCGTTGGTGTCGGGATTTTCATCTGAAACCACCGGAACATTCGCCTCTGTAAAAATGTGCGGGCGCGATAAAGTAGAACTGTATTTCAAGACGAGGTCGGCATTTTCCGAATTCGCAGCAGCAATGTTCTTCGCAGTCAGCAGCGGTTGCCATGTCCATTCGGCCAGCACGACGGGATTGTTGGTTGGGAAGCGTGAAAGTTTCTCATACAATTCATTCGGCGCAGTTGCGTTTGTATGTTTTACAAACCATTCCGTCATGTGTGGCGCTTTGAAAAAATTCTGGCCGTCCGGCACGGGCGGCGGAATGTAGGCGTTCCAATCCAGCACTTCGCCTTTGGCTTCGAGTTCGCGTTTGCAATTATCCCACGCGCGTTTGCCGCGCCAGTCTTCCTCGGTGTAAAAAACCGCAACCAGCGTGGCGAGAATGGCGAGGCCGACCAATGCGCGGCGAAGATTATGCCAGCAACCCAACCATCGGATGAACACCAAAAGGCAGACCAAAATGGACGCACCCAATACACCGAAAAAAAGCGACCACAAAATATCCGGCGACTTTTTTGGCGTGCCATCAGTTGGAAGCAATGCGATTCCTGTCGCCAAGGCAATCAAGATGAATGATGCCAGCCAGATCAATAATGTTCGCGGAATGCGCCGAGCCGATTTGGCTTTTGGTGTTTCGTTCATAATTTCATTTTGTAGGAGTCGAGGTCACGAGACTCTAATTTAATCAGAGACTCCTTACGTCGTCTCCTACGGATTTCAAGCCGTCAAGGTTTCAAAACGCCGCTCGCTGCTGGGTCGCGGCGAGAATGTTTTCGGCGGCTCGGCGGCTTGCGTCTCGTTTGGGCCGATTAATTCGGCCAGTAAAAGTTCCTGTTGCCGAAACGTCAAAATCATTTCCGGCGACGGCGGTGGAGATTTTCGCGCCATTGTTTCAGCCGGGTCGCGCTGCGAAAGATTGACGGCGACAATCAAAATCCAAACCGCCGCCAAGCCCACCCAAATCCGGCGGCACGGAAAAAACATTTCCAGCCAAAGTCTGTTTGAACAACCAAGCAACCAAGCAACAAAGGAAACTGGCGGCCTTTGTTCCTTTGTTCCTTTATTGTTAAATTTATGCACGACTTCGCAGCGGATGGCGTCGAGTTTCGGCGCGGCGGTTTGATGGCGGGCAAATAAAATGTCTCGCGGCGTTTTCATAACAGATTTTTCTCCCTCGCCCCGCCCAAACGGGGAGAGGGTTGGGGTGAGGGGTAATCGATTAAAACGGCCTCCTCACCCCGGCCCTCTCCTCCTTTTAGGGAGTAGAGGGAGCGGACGCACATGCCGGGCGCTGGATTCATTTTTCGATTCCTCCCGATAATTTTCTCAAGGCTTTCTTCGCGTAGTGCAGCCGTGATTTCACCGTGCCGAGCTGCGTGTCCGTGATGCGCGCGATTTCTTCGAGCGAAAAATCCTCGACGAAGTGCAGCAGCAAGACCGAGCGTTGCGGCAGTGGCAGTTGATTCAGCAAATTCATAAATTCGGCTTCCTGTTCGCGGCGGATAAGCAGATTGTCCGGACTGTTTTCAAATCCGTCCGGCGGTTCAGGAATTTCATCGAACAATATTTCCTTGCCGCCGTGCTTTCGCCAGAACTGGATGACTTTCTGATGTGCGATGCCAAAGAGCCAGCTTCCGAATTTTTCGTCATCGCGCAGGCCGCCGATGTGCCGGACGGCGGCGATGAAAGTTTCCTGCACGATGTCGAGGCTCGTCTGTTCGTTGCGGACCAGTTCAAAAACATAAACATAAAGCGGCAGTTGGTAGCGGCGAAAGAGCGCGTCCCAAGCCTCCGGTTTTCCGTCGCGGGCCTGTTGCACGGGCAATTGTTCGGGTTCAGCCACTGCCAGCATTTATACCGAGTGGAATGCGCGAGGCGAGAAAAGGTTCAAAGGAACNNCGCTAAATAGAAGGAATGCCAACGGTCGCCGAACAACTGCGCGCGGCGCGCGAAGCGAAAAACCTCACGGTGCAGCAGGTTGCCGACGCGACGAAAATCCGCACCGACCACATCCGTGCGCTCGAAGAAGGAAACTTCGGGGCGTTTTCCGCGCCGGTTTACATCCGGGGTTCGGTGAAAAACTACGGGGCATTGCTCAAGCTCGACGTGCCGAAGCTGGTCATCGAGCTGGACGCCGAACTGAAAGGGACTGAAAAATTCAGCGAGCCTCCGCCGCTCATCAAGGAGACCAAGTCGCCGGTGGATCACGCTCTCTTTTGGCTGTCAAAGGTGAACGTAAAAGTGGTGATCGCCGCCGGCGGAGTTTTGGTGGTCGTGGTGGTCGTTGGAATCGCGCATTGGGCGTGGCATCAGCGCAAGGGTGCCGACCCGCTTGCCAATCTGCAGCCCGCTGTCTATCAGCCCGCCAGTTCCGGCGACACGCTGCCTCTGCCGAAAAAATAATTCTTCACCGCGTCAAACGTCGTTCAGATAAAGCGAGCGGTTGCGCCAAAGATAAATCATTCCGGACGCCGCCGTCAGCACGACCGTCACCCATAACATGATTTCGGCGAAGGCCGGCACCCATCCTTGGAAAACTCTTTGCAATTGCGACGGCCATTCCTCACAGGCATCCACGACCAGCAGCGCGTTGACGGTGACGATTTGCGAGATCGTCTTGTGCTTGCCAAATTTTTCCGCCGCCAGCACGACGCCCTTTGAGGCTGCCAGCAGGCGCAAGCCTGTGATCGTCAATTCCCGTGCGACGATGATGATGACCATCCATGCGGCGACCTTGACCGGCGCGTTGGGATTCATATGGCTGCTCTCGACAAAGGCGATGAACGCGGAGCATACCAGGATTTTATCGGCGAGCGGATCCATCAGGATGCCGAAATTCGTGATGAGATTGCGCTTGCGCGCGATTCGACCATCGAGAAAATCCGTGAAGCCCGCGATGCAGAAGAAAAACAACGCCAGCGTGTCGTTGAAACGGATCGGCGAGAACAGCGCCCACAGAAATAACGCCGTCAGCACGAAGCGCGACACCGTCAGTTTGTTCGGCAGGTTCATTGTTGAATCGTCCTCGTCCTTGTTCTCGGCCCTCGTCCTCGTTTTTTCCGATTACGAGAACGAGGACGACGAAGAGGAGGAGATGTTACGCGCCGAACTTGTCGAACATTTTCGCGTTGGCCTGCATCAGGCGTATGAGATATTTCGATTCAAAAACACCGAGCGAACCGATGTTCGCGCCGGTCTCCGTGAAGCGTTCGAGCTTGTCCGAGCCGGAATATGCCGAGTGCAGCAGGACGGGCTGCGGATGCCATGAGTGGCCCTTGACCGACACAGGCGTCGAGTGGTCGCCGGTGATGGCGATAACATCGGGTTTTTTCCGGAGCAGAATCGGAATTGCGGCGTCGAGGTATTCAATCGCCTTCATTTTCGCCACGAAGTCGCCGTCCTCGCCTGCCTTGTCCGTATATTTGTAGTGGATGAAAAAGTAATCAAAGTTGTCGTATTCCTTCAGGTAAAGCTCGAACTGCTGCTGTATGGTTTGCGCCTCGATTTTTTTCATGCCAACGAGCTGTGCGAGGCCCTTGTACATCGGATAAACCGCGAGGCACGCGGGCTTCAATTTGTAACGTTCTTCAAACAGCGGAATGTGCGGCTGGTGCGCGATGCCGCGCATGAGAAAACCGTTCGCCGGCTTTTCGTTCGCAATCACAGGTAGCGCGGCTTTGTAAAAATCCGCTATGAGTGCGGCCATTTTTTTTTGGCCGGCGTTGTTTTCATCGCGCGGTTTGACTTCGGGAATCTTGAAGCCTTCGCGGTTCGGGTCGGCGTCGGTCAACGGCCCTTCGAGTCCCTTGCCGCGAAAGATGACGACGAAGCGGTGTTCCTTGCCGGCCTTGATGATGATTTCCGTCTCACCGATCTTTTTGACTTTAGCGGAGAGCAGAGCAACGAGTTTCTCGCAGACCTCGGTTGCAATTCTTCCGGCGCGGCGGTCTGTGACAATGCCCTTTGCGTCGAGCGTGGCAAAATTCGCACGGGCGCAGACGTCGCCGGGTTTTAATTCCACGCCCAGTCCGAGCGCTTCAATCACGCCGCGGCCAACTTGAAATTCAAGCGGGTCGTAGCCAAAGAGTCCGAGATGTCCCGGTCCGCTGCCGGGGGTGATGCCGGGTGCCACCGGAATCATGCGGCCCTGCGCGGAATCCTTGGCCAGTTTGTCGAGGTTCGGCGTCGTGGCGGCTTCGAGCGGCGTAAGGTAATTCTGTTCCTTGGTCGCGATGTCGCCGAGTCCGTCGAGAACGATGAGGACGAGCTTGGCCTTGGTTTTCAGTGTCAGTTCGGAATATTGCGCATCAAGATTCATGCGCTGATTTTGCGGCGAAGCGGCAGCAAGTGCAATGCGATTCCATTCCGCCTAAATTTTATTTTCCGGCAACGCCCTTAAGATATGCAAAAATCAAATCCGGCAGGTCGCGGCTGTAACCGCCTTCGAGCAGGCTGAAGAAAGGAATTTTCAGGGCGCGCAATTCCCCGCCGAGCCAGTGAAAATCTTCCGCGAGCAGCGTGCCGTCGGCCAGCGGGTCGCGCGCATAGCCGTCGAACCCGGCGGAAACGGCGACGAGGCCGGGGGAGAACTTTTTCAAGTCGCCGAGCGCGCGGGCGAGCGTGGCGCGATACGTTTCGCGCGGCACGGACGGTTCGACGGGATAATTGAAGCAGTTTTTGCCGGCGTTCTTTTCGCCTGTGCCGGGATATGCCGGAAATTGGTGGACGGAAAAAAGTGCGGCACCTTCGCGGTTCATCAAAATGTCCTCCGTGCCGTTGCCGTGATGCACGTCGAAATCAAAGACGGCCACGCGTTCTGTTCCGGTCGCAAGCGCATCAAGCGCGGCGATGGCGATGTTGTTCAGATAGCAAAAACCCATGGAACGTTCCCTCGTGGCGTGGTGGCCGGGCGGGCGCATGAGACCGAAGACATTTTCGCCGGTGCGCGCGATCCTTGCAGCGTCAATCGCCGCGGCGGCGGAAGCGCGGGCGCGGTCGGAAATGTTTTCAAAGAACGGCGTGTCATCGTCGAAGTCCTTCGGAATTTTCAACCGGGCCAGCATTTCAGGCGCATGGGCGCGGAGTATTTGTCCGTCGCCGATGTTTGTCGGTGAAATCCATTCAAGCGGAAGCTCGTTTTGGCTTTTCAACCGTTCAACGGTGGCGGTGATGCGCGCGGGACGTTCGGGATGTGCGTATCGCGAATAGCCGGTGCATTTTTCGTCGGTGATGATTTTCATTCGGCGCGGCTTTACATTAGCAGCAACTGACAATGACGGCATCACATTTGTCCGGGACATGCTGCTCCCGCGATGTTTTCTGTTAGAACGAAGAATAGTTATCATTAGTACTTGACAACGAGCCGGGAATAAGATACTTGTGTTGACACGCTAATACATGTCCTCGAAGTCTGACGGCCTAATGGCTATGTTCATAGACTATAGGCATGGAACGGCGACAGAAGATCAGACTTAAAACATAACCATATCCTGCCCAGCAGTTCTCATATGCCTACCAACTTGTTTCAATCCAAAGCCAGCAACATGCCTGCACAACACCTCGTTGAAAAAAGATCAGCGCGGATGCCGATGTTCGCGCTGGCCGTGATGCTCGGTTTTGCCGCCGCGACGACCAGCAGGGCCGCAACCGGCAATGACAACTGGATTGGTGGCGTCGGTGACAATAACTGGAGCAGTGCCGGGAACTGGACGGGTGCCAACACCCCGCCCGCCGTCGGCGACACGCTCTTGTTTGGATTGCAGGGCGCAGGAGGATTGACGCTCAACAACAATCTTACCCTAGACATCTCGTTTTATGGGCTGACTTTCAATGCCAGCGCCCCGGCCTTTACACTGGGCGGCAATGAGATCGTCAGCACCAA
>PKZR01000360.1 GCA_003133815.1 Limisphaerales bacterium
TGTCCCTGTTCTTCAAACAACTGTTCATCGTCGCGGCGATTCTGGTACTGTTCATGGCCGCGGAATTTTCCGACAAACTCGCGGCCGGCAGCGTGTCGGAATATTATTCGCTTATTCTGTTCGCGCTCGCGGGAATGCTTTTCGCCGCGTCGTCCAACGACTTCACGATGCTGTTCGTCTCCATCGAACTCATCACGATCACATTTTACATTCTCGTCAGTTTTCAACGCAGCAAGCTTCAGTCGCTCGAAGCGGGCGTGAAGTATCTGATTCTCGGTGCGCTGTCCTCGTCGTTCATGGTGTTCGGCATCGCGCTGATTTGGGGAACGACCGGTGAACTCAACTTCACCAAGCTCGCCGCCGTCGCGCCGCAGTTTGAAATAAGCCGCATCTTTTTACTTGGCGTGTTGCTGGTGTTGGTCGGCCTTGGTTTCAAGATTGCCGCGTTTCCGTTTCAGATTTGGGCACCGGATGTTTATCAAGGCGCGCCGACGCCGACGACCGCGTTTCTCGCCGTCGGTTCCAAAGCCGCCGGATTTGTTTTGCTGCTGCGCGTGCTGTTCACCGCCGTGCCGAGCGTGACCGCGCATTGGGCGAACCTGCTCATCGTCATTTCCGCCATTACGATTCTTTACGGCAATCTCTGCGCGATTCCGCAACGCAATCTGAAGCGCCTCCTCGGCTACTCCAGCATAGCCCACGCCGGCTATCTGTTGCTCGGCGTCGCGGCCTTAAGCGCGAGCGGCCAATCAGCGCTGATGTATTATCTCGCCGGCTACGTGTTCACGGTCATGGCGGGATTTTTTGTCATCACTCTGGTTATGCGACATCTGGCGACGGAAGATATTTCCGGCCTGGCTGGTTTGAACCAGCGTTCTCCGCTGCTCGCCGCCACGCTTACTATTGCTATGGTTTCGCTGGCGGGCATTCCGCCACTCGCGGGATTCTTCGGAAAATTTCTGCTGCTCAAAGCGGTGATTGAGGCCGGCCAGACCACCGGCAACCACGGCTATTATTGCCTCGCGTTCACGGCGCTGGCGGGCGTGATCATCTCGCTCTATTACTATTTCGGCGTCATCCGTGCGATTTACTGGAGCAAGGAACCGACAGATTTATCACCGATCACACTTTCCAGTCCTGCAAAGTTTTCCATCTGTGTCTGCATTGCTGGTATCTTCTGGCTCGGTTTATTTCCGAACACCGTGCTGAATCTGGCCAATCAAGCCGCCGCTGTTTTTGTAAAATAATTCGAAGAAAGCGAGCGGGCAAATTTCACCTGCGTCATTTTACACCGTCCGCATCTGCACTGCGTCCACGATTTCCGTGCCGACTGAAATTGCGCCGATGATGACGACGGTTGCGCCGGATGGTAAACGGCTTTGTTCGGTCAGGTTTTTCAATGCTGTCTCGATCGTGTTCTGCGGATTAATGAAATCAAATTCCATAACGAATGGAGTGACGCCCCAGCACAAGGCCATTTCGTTGGCGGCCTTTTCATTTTCGCACATCCCATAAATTGGCGAGTAATGCGGGCGCATCCAGCTTGCGTATTGCGCCATGCTGCCGTGCCGCGTGAAAACAAGGATCGCCGCCGCCTTCAATTCGTTCGCCATCACGACGGCGCTTTTAACGAGCTTTTGGCGTGCGGTGGTCAAATCCGCCAAATCATGGAATTGCGCGCTGCCGCTGCGTTCAATGCGAGTGGCGATCTTGTCGAATACTTCGATGCACTTAAGCGGGTATTTGCCGACGGTCGTCTCACCGCTCAACATGATGGCGTCGGCTTCCTCGAAAACGGCGTTGGCCACGTCGGTGACTTCTGCGCGAGTGGGCATGGGCGATTCGATCATGCTTTCGAGCATGTGCGTGGCGACGATGACCGGACGGCCAACGCGCAGGCACGCCTTTACAATTCGCCGCTGCACGATGGGCAGTTCTTCGTAGGGAATTTCAATGCCCAGATCGCCGCGCGCGACCATGATGCCGTCCGCTTCGAGGATGATTGCCTCCAGGTTCTTGATCGCTTCCTGATCTTCGATTTTGGCGACGACGAGCGGATGCGGTTTGCCTTCTTCAAACATTTCGCGGAGTTGCAGCAGGTCGCGTGATTCGCGCACGAAGGACAGCGCGATGAAATCCACTTCGAGTTCGAGGCCGAGCTTCACGTCCTTGATGTCCTTCGCCGTGAGCGCGGGCAAACTGACTTTCACGCCCGGCAAATTGATGTGGCGTCGGCTGCCGAGCTTGCCCTTGGTAAGCACTTCGCACTCCACCTTGTTGCCGTTCTTGGCCAGCACCTTCATCTGAATCGTGCCGTTATCAATGAGCACCACGTCGCCGACGCTGATGTCGTTGATGAAATTTTCGTAATTCACGTCCACCGAATGCTGTTCCAGATCGCGTTCGCCACGCACGGTAAGCGTAAATTTCTGGCCGGGTTGCAAATCCAATGGCACGCTCAAATCGCCGGTGCGGATGGCCGGGCCTTGCGTATCCATGAGGATGCCGATATGTCGCTCGCGCCTGGTGGATTCGGCGCGGATGTCTGCGAAGACGCGGCGCACCCAGTCGTGAGGCGCGTGCGACATGTTCAGGCGGAAAATGTTGACGCCCGCGTCGATCAATTTGCCAATCATTTCCGCCGAATCCGTGGCGGGCCCGAGCGTTGAGATGATTTTAGTCCGGCGAACGGTTCCTCGTTGCATGGGGAAAAAATACAGGCGCGCGGTGCGATTAAAAGTTTTTAATCGGACCACGGCCATTCACCGGCAAAACAAACTTGCTTTTCCGGTCAAGGGCGGGCATATTCCGTACCCTAACTTTGAATTAATTTTATGGCTGACGCTGCAAACAAATACCCCGAGAACGTGGCGGGCAAATACTACGTGGACAACCAGTGCATTGACTGCGACCTGTGCCGCGAGACCGCACCGGACAACTACAAGCGCAATGACGACGGCGGCTACTCGTTCGTCTACAAGCAGCCCACCACGCCCGAGGAAGAGGCGCGCTGCAAGGAAGCCAAGGAAGGCTGCCCGGTAGAAGCCATCGGCGACAACGGCGCATAGGCCGCCCGCAAATTTTTTGGCAAAACCCGCTGGAACATTCCGGCGGGTTTTTTGCTTCGCAGGTCAACATTTCTTGGCTTATGTCACGGATAAATTGTCATTTTGACGAATTTCTTTGACGCGGCGGCCTGGCTTCTGGTTAAACCGACAGGCAGACCCATGAAGCGTTTGTGGAATCGCCGGAAACGTGTCACGACATCCAGCCAGGATGCCAGCGGCTTCTTTGACGTTACATCCTTTCACTCCGGCGGTGGCCCCAGCCACAAAAGGAATACTCCCGGAGTCGTCGGGAACACTCCCGGCCAGACCGGAGGCGTCTCCGGCGGCAAATATCTTGTCCCCGGCGTCGTCCGGGGCATCCCCAACCACGACGGAAGCACATCTTTCCAGACCGGGAACATCCCCGGCGTGATGGACCGCGCCCCCGGAGCCTTCAGGAGCACTCCTGCCGTCTTCAGGAACATTCCTGACGGCAAAAGGAACGCTCCCGGCGTGAAAAGGGGCGTCCCCGGCGACGCCAGATGTGTCCCCGGTGTCTCCGGGGACGTTTCCGGCGTGGATAGATACATGGAATTCAAAGGTTTATGCCATTTCACCCCTTTTCCAGCCTTTCCTGTCGGTAAAAACAAACAAAATGCAGAAAACATCAAAAATGACGAAAAAATAAACACTCAACTAAACTAAACCTATGTCTAAACAAGACGCTATTCCCAAAAAGGACGGGGATTTTTATACAAATTTAAAATTCCTCGGTGACAACGCACCGGCCCAAAAGGCCGTGCTCAACATCAGCGACGACGACCTCGCCACATTGAAGGCGGACGCCATCCTGTTCAAAGCCAAGCTCGACGCATTCAACGCGGTGGACGCCGCCTATTCGCAGGCGTCCGTTGACAAACAGAACACACGTGCCGCAGTCGAAGGCCGCGAGCGCGCCATCATCCGCCGCCTCAAATCCGCCAGCGGCTACACCGACCCCATCGGCCAGGCCCTCAAGATCGTCGGCTCCGAAGACTCCACCGACATGACCACCGCCAAGGTGGATCTGACCGCCACGATACTGGCCCACGGCACCGAGCTGGGCTTCACCAAGCTCAAGAGCGACGGCGTGAACCTCTACACCAAGCGCGACGGCGACGCCGACTTCGAATTCCTCGCGCACGACACCGTATCGCCGTATGTGGACAACCGTCCGCTGCTGGTGCCGGGCAAACCCGAGGTGCGCTACTACAAGGCAATCTATGTGGTGAACGACGAGGAGGTCGGCTACTTCAGCGACGTCGTGGTGGTCACCGTCTATCCGTGAAACGGACGGGGTGGTGATTGCCGGACAAATCAAAAGGCGCGAAGTTTTTGCTTCGCGCCTTCTTTGTTAATTGTGCGGCGCAACACCCACATACTGCCATATGGGGATAGTAAATTCATACTTGATTCCAGTTGGATAGGCAACGATGGATGTGTTTTTGATCAGCCCGGACTCCATTTCGCTTAAATTGGAATTTGCTTTTTCCAGATCATCTTTGGCCAAATCCGAATCTGTAATTGCATCTGCTCTCGCCGATTCATCATAGCCGATTATAATTCGCTTCAGTTTATCAATCTTCTCCGTCAAGTTCTCTACGGACACTTTTAGCTGGTTGTAACGGTTCACATATTCACGGACTGACGTAGGCAAGCCGGTCAAATAAACGCGGCCAGCGCTGGTTTGGCATAGGTCTTGATCATCTAACATGGCAAGAACTTGAATCACTCGATTCGTTCCACGCAACGATGCCATATTTTTTTGCTCGGCCTTAACATCCAGCCGGTGTTTTTCTTCAGCGGCAAGCGCGGCGGCGGCTTTGTCGGGATCGTAACCAAATTGTTTTTGTAGCGCGTCGGGCAGATTGGTCATGGCAACTCTGGTGTATCCATCTTCATAAGACACCACAACATAAGCTGGATTTGTGCGAACAATGCTGGCGTTGGTGTAACTGGCATTTTTACAAACCAAAACGTCAAAATTAGTTTGCGCGAAAATTCTCAACGTCGTGACCACCAAAAATAAAGCGAGTTTCGTTTTCATAATTCCAAGACCTTTTGCAGTCTGGTCTAGCTGACAGTTGGCCGTGCGTCAATAAAATCAGTAATGGCAGAATGTCAATTTGTCGCCGTGCATCTGAAATTCTGGACGGCTTCTATGTTTGTGATGCAAGCCGAGCCAGTGACTTGACTTGATGCGATTGGCACGTTTAACCATTGGCTGAAGATTAGTGAAGTGAAAACACTTTTCCTGCTCCGATGGAAGTGACAAATCGAATGAGGCACATGGTCTCTTGTGATCAATTTCCCAAAGGACTCCATAATTAGACCATGACATCGTGCCGGTGAATTGAGATTCAATCCATGAGCGGAGATGTTTTTTGCTGCAACCAATTAATTGAATTGTGCTTCGCAACTTGCGCTGGCCTTGTATCAAAAGCATTTTCCAAATCCTCGTGCGTTGTGTGCGAACCAGCATCGTAAGCGGATTCTTTTTCCACTTTCTGAATTGGTTTTTAGCGACGCGATTAGTTGACCATCTCCGCGCTTCTGGGTGTTTGAACCAATAATTATCACGAGCCGCAACGCGCTTTATTTCGGCAGCTAACGACTTGGCAACTGCTTTTGCGATGTCGGGCTGGCGTTGGGGACATTGCCATTTATATCCCTTGCTCTTTTGGGCAGGCACGCGGTCTGCATCAAACTCGCGCCATTGTTTAAGCCAGTTTGAAATAGTCTGATGTGTGACATCATGCTTTGAGCCGATTTCTCGCAACAGCATTCCAGCCTTGTAATCAGCGACGATTTGAGGCCGAAGCAATTCAATTTTGGCGCGACGAGCTTTTGTGCTTGCGATGCCAGCTTTTGAACAATGTTTTCTCCTGTTAAAACTCATTGTGTTAAGTTGCCTTAAAGGAGTCATTCCTTCGGACTTGACGGACTTCAACTGACTCAAGCCGCCGTGGAAATGCCCGAATCCACCGGCAGCAGGATGCGCACGATCCCGTGCTGGCCGGATTGCGGTGGGACGATCTCCAGCGTGCCATCGTGCGTCTCGATGATTTTTTCGCTGACGGTCAGGCCCAGCCCCAAACCCACGGCGCGAGTGGTGAAAAATGGCGACGGCACTTTTTCGGCGGCCTCGGGGGTGAACCCGGCGCCGTTGTCCTGGACCTCTATCTCCAGATTTTGCTTCCCCTCGCCGTTGGCCACGGTCTTCAACCGCACGATGATTTTCGGCTCCTTGGGATTGGCCTGCAGCGCATTCAGGAAAATTTCCGCCAGCGCGTGCTTCAACGCGGCGTGGTCGCCGGTGATGACGATGGGCTTGCCGCCGTCTTCAAGCTCCA